>JAOPYP010000787.1 GCA_025964635.1 Actinomycetes bacterium
GCGCGCCGGCTGGCGTGGGCGGCGGTGCCTGACCGGCCGGCGACCAGGCGGCGTGCGGTGTCCCGGCCCGCAGCGCGGGCCGGGACGGCCGAGGCGGAGGCTGAACCGGTCACAGACCCTGAGGAGCAGGCCCGGCAGCTGTGCCTGCGGCTGCTCACCGGGCGGCCGCGGACGCGGGCCCAGCTCGCGGAGGCCATGCGCCGCCGAGACGTGCCGGATGACGCGGCCGACGCAGTCCTGGCCCGCTTCACCGAGGTCGGCCTGATCGACGACGCGGCGTTCGCCCGCGCCTGGGTCGACTCGCGGCACCATGGCCGGGGGCTGGCCCGGCGGGCGCTCTCGGCGGAGCTCAAGCAGCGGGGCGTGGACGGCGAGGACATCAGCGCGGCCGTGGGCGCCCTCGATCCCGCCGACGAGATCGCCACCGCGCAGCGGCTGGTGGCGAAGGGTCTCGCAGCCAGCCGGGGCAAGCCGCTGCCGACCCGCATCCGGAGGCTCGTCGGATTGCTGGCCCGGAAGGGGTACCCGGCACCGATCGCGTACCGCGTGGTCCGTGAGGCCCTCGATCAGGAGGGCGCCGATGCTGCGGAGGCCGGGATCGATCTCGACGACATGGCGCTGACCATTGCCGATGCGGATGCGGACCCGGTGTAGGGCGTCCCGGGACCCAGTTCACCCCGGATGTGGCTCTTTGGTAGCTGGCCGGTCGCACAGGGTAACAATCGAGAAGTTGGCCACTGACTGCTTGCCCAAAACGTTATCTCCGCTTAACCTCACGGCAGCGAGGTGTTACTCCGCGCCATGCGGATGAAAACGAGTAAATATGGCCCGTGACCGCCTGAAGGTCACGGACTTTGACTGGTTCTGGCCCGGGCGGGGACGCTCATCCGGGCCCGATAGGCCCCGTCCGGATCCCCGGAAAAGGACCCGGCGGGCCACCGCAGGACGGCCGGGCCATGGCCCGGCCGGGACTCAGGTCCGCGTGCTTTCCACGAAAGACCGCGAACGCTTTGGCCGGTACGGGCGGCCCGGGTTCTGCCGGGTGGCCCGGGCCAGGCCGGATCCTGCCGGTTGCGGTCCACCTGGGCTGGATCCGGCCAGGACCGATCTGGCCGGTCGGCCGGACCGATCTGGCCAGGCGGGCCGGGCCTTCTGGCCACGCGCGCCGGGCCTTCTGGCCGGGTCGGCTCGTCGGCCTGAGCTGGCCACGCCGGGCTGGGCCAGCTGACCTGGATCAGCCGGTCCGGGCCAGCCGGCCTTGGGCCAGCTGAACCGGGCTGACCGGGCCGGGCAGGCTGGACCAGCCCAGCCGGGCTGGCTGGCCGGGCGGCCGCGGCCATCGCGGAGGCGCGCGCCGGGCCTTGAGTAAGTTGTGCGGCCGGCCGCTGCGCCGCGGCCGGTGAATGGCGGGCATGACCCCTCGCTCCAGGGATTACCCCTGGCACCACACCCTGGTGCCGGGGCCGGCGAGCAGGATTGGGGTGTGCCATGAGCAGCACAATCTCTCTCGTTATCGGGGCCGTCGGACTGCTGGCCGCCGTGTTCGCGCTGATCGTCGTGCTGCGCAGGCCGCCAGGCCGGGACCAGCCCGCCGTCTCCGCGGCCCCCGCCGCGGAGACGGCCCGCGCGGAGGTCGCCGCGGAAACCAGCGCCGCGGCCCAGCGGACCCTGGAGGAAGCCAGCCAGGAGGCCGACCAGGTCCGGGCCCGGGCGGAGACGGACGCCGCCGCCATCGTGCGCGAAGCAGGGCTGGCCGCCGGCCAGGCCGCCCAGGCCAGCCGGGACGCCGACGAGCGACTGCAGGTAGCCCGGGCCGAGGCCCGCGAGTTGCGCATCGATCTCGAACGGCGCGAAACCCGGCTGGCCGAACGGGAGAGCCGCCTGGACGCTGAGGCCGGGAAGCTGGAGGAACGCTCGGCCGCCCTGGATCAGATCCGCGGCGACCTGGAAACCCGGCGGGCCGAGCTGGACCGGCTGGATGAGGAACGCCGCCAGGTCCTGGAGCAGGCCGCCGGGCTGACCGCGGACCAGGCCAAGGCAGAACTGGTCGCGGGCATCCAGAACCAGGCCAAGCGCGAGGCCGTCCTGCTGGTCCGGGACACCGAGAATGCGGCCCGGCGGGACGGCGAAGAACGGGCCCGGCGGATCGTCACCCTGGCCATCCAGCGGGTGGCCAGCGAGCAGACCAGTGAGTCCGTCGTCTCCGTGCTGCACCTTCCGGGCGACGAGATGAAGGGCCGGATCATCGGCCGGGAAGGCCGGAACATCCGGGCCTTCGAGTCCGTCACCGGGGTCAACCTCATCATCGACGACACCCCAGAAGCCGTCCTGCTCTCCTGCTTCGACCCGGTGCGCCGTGAGGTTGGCCGGCTCACCCTGGAGCGGCTCGTCCTGGACGGCCGGATCCACCCGCAGCGCATCGAGGAAGCCTACGAGCGCAGCAAGGGCGAAGTGGAACAGCTGTGCGTCCGTGCGGGCGAGGACGCCATGGTCGAGCTGTCCATCACCGACCTGCACCCGGAGCTTGTCACCCTGCTCGGCCGGCTGCGCTACCGCACCTCCTACGGCCAGAACGTGCTCCGCCACCTGGTCGAGTCCGCGCACATCGCGGGCATGATGGCCAGCGAGCTCGGGATGGACCCGGCCCTGCTGAAACGTTGCACGGTGCTGCACGACGTGGGCAAGGCCCTGACCCACGAGGTCGAGGGCAGCCACGCCCTGATCGGCGCGGAGATCGCGCGGCGCTACGGCGAGCCCGTAGATGTGGTGCACGCTTTCGTGGCTCACCAAAAAGAGGTCGAGGTCCGTACCGTCGAGGCCGTGCTCACCCAGGCCGCCGACGCGATCAGCGGTGGCCGCCCGGGCGCCCGGCGCGAGTCGCTGGAGGCCTACGTGAAGCGGCTGGAACGGCTCGAGCAGATCGCCACCGCCCAGCCCGGCGTGGAGAAGGTATTCGCCATGCAGGCGGGCCGGGAGATCCGGGTCATGGTCAAGCCGGAGCGGGTGGACGATATCCAGGCCCAGGTGATCGCGCGGGACGTGGCCAAGCAGGTAGAAGAGGAACTGACCTACCCGGGCCAGATCCGGGTCACGGTCGTCCGGGAATCGAGGGCTACCGAGTTCGCCCGCTGACGCGCGAGGAATTCACGGCCGGCCGGGCTCAGCCGGCGGAATTGGCCACCGCAGCCCCGGCGGTCCCCGCGGCACCCGGCGCCCCGGCAGCACCCGCCGCGGCAGCGCCCGCTGCGGCAGCACCCGCGGTACCCGCC
>JAOPYP010000791.1 GCA_025964635.1 Actinomycetes bacterium
GTGCGGCGATCAGCGAGGCCTGCATGCCGCTGTCCGCGAGGAGTTCCTCCACCAGCAGGACGTCGCCGGCGTCATCCTCCACCAGGAGGATCGTGTCCGGGTCACCCAGCCACGCGAGGCGCCCGGGGTCCAGGCTGCTGCTCTCCTGCTGGAGGCCCGCCGGGCCGCGTGGTGCGGGCACGCCGGTCCGGGCCGGCATGCTCATGGCGCCACCGCGGGACGTAGCCTCAACCAGCGCTCCTTATGGCAGACCGCTAGCCCCGGGGCCGGGGCTAGCGGCTTCTTCGCTCCCTGTTCCGCGACAGGATAGTTCTGTTTCGCCGGGTGTGGCGTCCGGCGGCGGAAAGCCGGTGACCAGGAAAGAGGGCAGCCCGGGGGCGGTGCGCTCAGGTCGCGGCGAGCCTGCCACCCGCGCCGTCAGGAGAGGCGAGGATGCGCTGCCGCAGGAAGGTCAGCGCGTGGGCGAGCAGCCGGGATACGTGCATCTGCGAGATGCCCAGAGTGCGGCCGATCTCCGCCTGGGTCATGTCCCCGTAGAAGCGCATCAGCAGGATCCGCTGCTCCCTCCGGGGCAGCTCACCCCAGTGCACCGCGAGCGCCTCCATCGACAGCGTGTGCTCCATCCGCGGGTCATCCGCGCCGAGCAGGTCGGCCAGGCTGGCCGTGTCGGGCTGGCCGGACAGGGGCGCGTCGAGTGAGGCCGGCTGCAAGAGCATGTCCGCGCCGTGCGCTTCCCGGACATCCGCCTCGGTCAGCCCCAGGTCGCTGGCGAGTTCGGCGTCACTCGGCGCGTGGCCCAGCTGCTGGGTAAGCTCCCGGGCCGCCTCGCGCAGCTCGAGCAGTCGTTCCTGGACGGGCCGCTCGATGTGCACCTGCCACCGCTTGTCCCGGAAGTAGCGCTTGATCTCCCCGGTGATGCACGGCTGGGCGTACGCGGCGAGGTTCCGGCCGACGCCGGGGTCGAAGTTGTTGATCGCCTTGAGCAGGCCCACGTAGCCCACCTGGACCAGGTCCTCGGTCGGCTCCGGGCTGCGCCGGTAGCGGTTCGCGCACGCCCGGACCAGTCCCCGGTAACGGCCCACCAGCGCCTCGCACGCCTGGTTCCGGCGGGGACTGTCCGGCGGGTACAACCGGATCTCGTGCAGCAGTTCTTCGTCGTCAAGCTGATCAAGCTCGCTCGCAGCTGCGTCAGCGGGCCGGCCCATGGTCCGGGGCGGGGGTGCCGCAGCTGCATCATCTGCGGCAAGTGTTTCCATGCATCAAGTGTGCCACGCTCATGTCGCGCTAGGCAAGTGTTTACATATGGAATACTCAACCCGCGTCGGCGGCCACCTCACCGAGCCCGCGCAGCAGGGCGTCGCGGCCTTCCGGCGTCATGGCCTGGAGCATGTCGGCCAGGGCCGCCCGTCGCTGGTCACGCACCCAGCCGGCCAGCCGCCGGCCCGACTCCGTCAGCAGCAGGACGATCTCCCGGCGGCTTTCCTCCGCCCGGTCCCGGGTCAGCAGTCCCGCGACCTCCATCCGGTCACACAGCCTGCTGGTGGCCGACGCGGAGGCGCCCACCTGGGTGGCCAGCCGGTTGAGGTTGAGGCTCCCGGCCCGGTCGATGATCAGCAGCGCACGCAGCTGGGCAGGGGGCACGGACGAGCCGATCTTCTCGACGGCCCGCTCCGCCACCTCGATCAGGGCAGCCAGTCCCCGCTCGGCCGTACTCACCTCGACCTGCTCATCTCTGGAACCCCGGAACATGTCGCATCCCATCAGGATCGCCGCCGGGCCAGCAGCCGCGCCCACCTTTGATACCGGCGGAGAGCCTACCAGCGCTGACATCGCCTCTCTCGGACCGTGCGTGCTCACCCCTCCCGCAGCCGCGGCAGCACCTGGGAGGCATAGAACTCGAAGAACCCCTCGGCGTGGGGACCGACCTGGCTGATGTACACCTCATCGAAGCCCGCCTCACGATAAGCCTGGATCCCCTCTAGGTGCACCGCGGGATCCGGGCCGCACGGCGCGCTGATCATGTCCTCGGTCACGAGCTCGGCCAGCTCGCCGAAGTGCCGTGGCAGCGGGAGCTGCTGGCCGGCCTCACCCGGGATCTGGTCGGTCCGCCACAGCCGGTGCATAGCCTTCCTGGCCTGCGCCTCGTCGGAGTCCCAGCACACCTTGAGGCCGCCCTGGACCGGCCGGTCGCCACCGCCCGACTCGCGGTACAGCCGGACGAAGTCGGCGTTCGGCGGCACGCAGACATAGCCGTCCGCGATCCGCGCGGCCAGCTTGATCGACCTCTGGCCGAATCCCGACATGTAGATCGGGGGCGGGGTCGGGGGAACCGAGTACAGGCGGGCGGTGTCGACCGTGTAGTGCTTGCCCCGGTGGCTGACCAGCCGCCCGCTGAACAGGTCCCTCATCACGGATACGGCTTCCTCGAGCATCTCGAGCCGCTCCCCGGCCGACGGCCAGCGCTGCCCCATGATGTGCTCGTTGAGGTTCTCGCCCGTGCCGAGTCCCAGGGTGAAACGGCCTCCGGTGAGCAGCGCGGCGGTCGCCGCGGCGTGGGCGACCACCGCGGGAGGCTGGCGGATGAGCGGGCAGGTCACCGCCGTGGTGACGGGCAGGGAGGTGACCTGCGAGATGGCCCCGATCACTGACCAGACGTGGCCGCTCTGGCCCTGCTCGTCGAGCCAGGGATGGAAGTGGTCGGAGATCCACAGAGCCTCGAAGCCGGCTTCGTCAGCCAGCTTCGCCTGCCGGACGAGCTCCTGCGGCGGGTGCTCCTCCGACGACAGGAAATAGCCGTACCGGGTGGCCATCACCGCCGTCCTTCCCGGCCCAGTTGCTCGCTGCGCCGCGTTCGCTGAATGCCTTGGAGCCGGCACTACCCGTGCCCCGGCGGGCTACACCACCGGTTGGCCGGGCTCCCTGCGTCCCGTCCCGCGGCGGACAGTGGCAGATTGCAAGTGTTTCTCTCTACAATGTTGTGTCGTGGAAACAGCCGGGGACGAGTTCGCGGACGAGGTGGATGCGCTGCAGGCCGCGACCCGGGTCCTGGCCGGGGTCGCGCTGCGCAGCCTGGACGTCCTCGACGGCGTGGTCACGCTGCCCCAGTACCGGATGCTGGCCGTCCTGGCCGAACTGGGCCGGGCCCGGTCGGCGCGGGTGGCGCGGGCCCTGGGCCTGGACGCGTCCACGGTGACCAGGCTGGCCGACCGGCTCGTCACGACGGGCCATGTGGTCCGGGGCCGTGACCCGCGGCACCGCAGCGTGGTGACCCTCGAACTGACCCCCAGCGGGCAGCGCCTGGTCAGCGCGGTCTCAGGGTGGCGCCAGCGGGAGCTGAGCCGGATCGTCGCCACGCTCCCCCCTGCCATCCAGGTCCAGCTCACCAGCGTCCTGGGCGGGCTGGTCATGGCAGCCGGGGAAGGCTACGGCCTGACCGCCGAACCGGTGCTCCCCCTCTGATCTGCGCCCCCCAGGGCGGCCGTTTGGCCCGGTCAGCCGGGGGTAGCCGGACGCCCCAGGGCGTCGGATGAGGAGAGCATGACCAGTCACGATCTTGGCGCGGCCGGCGAGTTTCCCCCGCACGTACTGCGTGAATACGCGCTGGTGGCGGACGGGGAACGGGGCGCGCTGGTCGGCCCCCGCGGTGACTTCGCCTGGCTGTGCGCCCCCCGCTGGGACTCCGGTGGCGTGTTCTCCGGCCTGATCGGCGGCCCCGGCGTCTACGCGGTGACCCCGGAGGAACCGCGCTTCGCCTGGGGCGGGTACTACGAGGGCAGCACGCTCATCTGGCGCAGCCGCTGGATCACCAGCAGCGGTTTCGCCGAATGCCGGGAGGCACTGGCCTATCCGGGCGATCCGCACACCGCGGTGGTGCTGCGCCGGGTCGTGGCCCTGGACGGTCCCGCCCGGGTCAGGGTGGTCCTGGACCTGCGGGCCGGCTTCGGGCGTTACCGGATGAGCCAGCTCAGGCAGGCCGGCGGCGTGTGGACGGCCCGCAGCGGCCCTCTGCGGATGCGGTGGTCGGGCGGTGCGGACGCCACCGTCCGGACGGACGGTGCGCTGGAGCTGCACCTGGCCCTGGACGAGGGCGCGCACCACGACCTGGTGCTGGAGATATCGGACCAGGCGCTGCCGCGGGTCCCGGCACGCGCCGGGGAAGCATGGCAGGCTACCGAGACGTCCTGGGCCGCGGCCGTCCCGCGACTCGGCCCGAGCCTGGCCACCTGGGACAGCCGGCACAGCTACGCGGTGCTGGCCGGGCTGACCAGCAGCAGCGGCGGCATGGTCGCCGCGGCCACCATGTCGCTGCCGGAGCGCTCCGAGGCCGGCCGGAACTACGACTACCGCTACGTGTGGATCCGGGACCAGTGCTACACCGGGCAGGCCGTGGCCGCCGACGGCCCGCACCGCCTGCTCGACGACGCCGTCTCCTTCGTCGCCGAGCGCATCCTGGCCGACGGCCCTGACCTGAAGCCCGCCTACACCGTGGCCTGCGGGCCGGTGCCCGGCGAGAAGTCGCTCACCCACCTGTCGGGCTACCCCGGCGGCGCGGACAAGGTCGGGAACTGGGTCAGCCGGCAGTTCCAGCTCGACGCGCTGGGCGAGGCGCTCCAGCTCTTCGCGGCCGGGGCCAGCCACGATCACCTCGACACCGTGCACTGGCAGGCCGCCGAGACCGCGGTGAAGGCCATCGAGAGCCGGTGGAGCGAGCCGGACGCCGGCGTCTGGGAACTCGGCAACCACCGCTGGGCCCACTCCCGGCTCATGTGCGTCGCGGGGCTGCGCGCCATCGCCGCGGCGGCCCCCGCCGCCTCCCAGGCCGCCGCCTGGGAAACGCTGGCCGATGCGATCCTGGCTGACGTGGCCGCCGACAGCGTGCACGCCAGCGGGCGGTGGCAGCGCGCTCCCGACGACGACCGCGTGGACGCCGCCCTGCTGCTGGCCGCGATCCGCGGCGCGGTGCCCGCGACCGACCCCCGCAGCCTGGCCACCCTCGACGCGATCGCGGCCGACCTGTCCAGCGACGGCTACCTCTACCGGTACCGGCACGACCAGCGCCCGCTGCAGGAGGCCGAGGGCGCGTTCGTCCTCTGCGGGTTCCTGATGGCGCTGGCCACCCACCAGCTGGGCCGGACCACCGAGGCCGTCGGCTGGTTCGAGCGCAACCGGGCCGCCTGCGGCCCCCCAGCACTGTTCACCGAGGAGTTCGACACCCGCCAGCACCAGCTGCGCGGCAACCTGCCGCAGGCGTTCGTGCACGCGGTGATGGTCGAATCGGCGGCGCGGCTGGCCCGTCCCTGGGACGCGCGCTGACCCCTGGCGCACCCCGGCAACCGCCACCCTGTCCGGCTGCGAATTCACCCGGGAGGGAGGCGTCCGGCCCGGCCCGGCACCGCCGGTGTCCCTGACCCGGCCCGGCCCCCGGGTTACCCGCGGGCGTGGCGCTGGTCAGCGTATTCTTCATCCCGCCCACCTGGCAGCAGGTGCCCGATAGCCGTGCGAGGGAGGTAGATCCGTGAGAGCTGAGCGTCATCCCGCTTATGACAACGGGATACTGCGGATCACCCCGACCGCCTCACCGGCCGGCCTGGCCCTCGCCGGGGAGATCGATGAGGCCACCTATCCCGCCCTGGTGACCTCACTGCATGAACTCGCGGACGGGTACCAGGATGTGCACCTCGACCTCAGCCGGGTGAGCTACTGCGACCTGGCCGGGCTGCGGGCCATCGTGCGCCTGGCGGACGACGGCACCACGGCCCAGCCGCGGCAGGTCCGGCTGCACAGCGTGCCGCCGCACATCCGCGCGGTGCTCGCCATCGTCGGCTGGGACGCGCTCCCGGGGCTGGCCGTGGAACCCTAGCCGGATCCGGCCCCGCCGGGCCCTCTGGTCAGTCAGGCCAGCGTGATCCCTGCGGCGAGCGACGCCGGAGATCGTTGCGCACCTCGGCGCCGAGCCGCCGGGTCTCCCGCCGGTTGAGAAACGCGCCCGCGGCGGCTCCGGTCAGCAGCGGCCCCAGGGACACGGCGCTGCGGCCGGCCCGGGCGATCAGCCGCCGCTCGAGCTGCCTGCGCAGCGGGGAACCCACAGCCAGGGCCAGCCCGCCGGGCACCAGGGCCACACCCCGCCGGTGCGCCCAGGCCACGACGTAGGCCAGCATGCGCTCGGGGGCGGAGCCCGGGGCCCGCATCCCGTAGACCTCATGCAGCTCGGCCACCAGCTTCAGCTCGATCCCGACCACGGCCAGGGTCTCGAACGCCACCTCGACCGGGGCGGACGGCAGCGGCAGCAGCATGGACGCGCCCACCGCCGCGCCCACAGACGCGGCGGCCCGGGACGCACCCTTGATCAGCTGGTCCGCGACTTCTTCCGGTCCGAGGCCCGGAAACTGGGCGCGGAGCTTCTGCTGGTCCCGAACAGGCAGCCGGGGGGCCATGGCCAGCACCTGGGAAGTCAGCCACCGGCCTCCCGAGGCCGCCCCGGACCAGCCCGCGCGGCCGCTCCGGCGGGCGAACCGGGACATGGCCGCCGTCACGCGGCGGCGCCGGGACAGGGTGCTGCCCTCGCTGATCTCGCCGACCAGCTTGGCTACCTCGCCGGGCAGCGCGGGCTGGCCGGCCGGTTCGGCGGCGCGCCCGGCCCCCTCGGTGGTCTTGTCCACGTCATGCAGCTACCCCCGGCAGAGCTGGCTACGCCGGAGTTCGCCCGGGTTCTGCGGCGGCGGTCCTGCCGCGGACTGCTTTGTGCCGCGACCCGGGCATGCGCGTGCCCACGCGGGTATGGCCACCACCATGACGCAGTTCGGGTACACGGCCATGTGCGAGCAGACCCCGGTCCGGCAGCTGGTGAGCGACCTGCAGGCGGCCGAGCAGGCCGGCTTCGATTTCTCGGTCATGTCGGATCACTACTTTCCCTGGCTCGAGGACCAGGGGCATTCCGGCTACGCGTGGGCGGTGCTCGGCGCCGCGGCGCAGGCCACCCACCGGCTCCCGCTGATGACCATGGTGACCTGCCCCACGTTCCGCTATCACCCCGCGGTCGTCGCCCAGAAGGCCGCGACTATCGGGGTGCTGTCCGGCGGCCGGTTCACCCTGGGGCTGGGCACGGGCGAGAACCTCAACGAGCACGTGGTCGGCGGCGGGTGGCCCAGCCCCCGGATCCGCCACGAGCGGCTGAGCGAGGCCATCCGGATCATCCGGCACCTGTTCACCGGCGACTACGTGAACTTCAGCGGCCGGCATTTCCAGGTGGAGCGGGCCAGGCTGTACGACCTGCCGGACGCGCCCGTGCCCATCGGCGTCGCCGCGTCCGGCACGGAGTCCGCTCAGCTGGCCGCGGACCAGGGCGAGTGCCTGATCGCCACCGAGCCGGACGCCTCCCTCGTCGAGGACTTCAACCGGGCCGGCGGGGAAGCCAAGCCGAAGTACGGCCAGCTGCCGATCTGTTATGACCCCGATGAGCAGGCGGCCCGGGCCCGGGCCCGGCGGCTGTGGCGGTGGGCCGCACCCGGCTGGCACGTGCTGTCCGAGCTCCCCGAGCCGCGGGCGTTCGACGCAGCGTCCAGGCAGGTCCGCGAGGAGGACATCGCCCAGCTGGTGCCGTGCGGCCCCGACCCCGCGGTGCATGTCAGGGCGGCCAGGCAGTTCACCGAGGCGGGCTTCACCCACCTGGCCCTGGTCCAGGTGGGCGGCGAGCAGCAGGGCCAGTTCATCGCCTGGGCCGAGGACGAGCTGCTGCCCGCCCTGCGCGCAGCAGCCGGCACCCCGGGATCCTGAACGGGGAGAAAGTGCTGCGCCACAAGCCCGGGGGGCTCACGGCCGCCGATCCTTGAGATCCCGGGCCAGCTGCTCGAGCACCGGCAGGGCCGCGTCGAGAGCCTCCCGCTCGGCCACGCCGAGGTGCTCGATCAGCTGGCTCAGCGCGTCCGTCCGCTCCGCCCTGATCCGGTCGTGAAGCCGCCGCCCGGCGGGTGTGGCGTCGACCAGCGCAGCCCGCCGGTCGCGCGGGTCGGGCCGCCTGGCCAGCAGCCCGGCGTCCTCGAGCCGCCACACCACCCGGCTGAGCATGGTCGGGTTCATGCCCTCCTCGCGGGCCAGCCAGGACAGGCCCACGGGTCCGTTCCGGGCCGTGGTCGCGAGCACGGTGGCCTCGGTCAGGGTCAGTTCGGCGCCGGCCCGGGTGGGCCGGATCCGCCGGGCGAGCCGGCCCACCGCCGTGCGCAGCCGGGCGGCTGTCTCGGTCCTGGCCAGGGCCTCAGCGTCGCTGGTCACGGCCCCGGCGTCGGCCGGGGTCCCGGCCTGGCCACGGGCACCGGTCACGGGCTGCACCTCTCGTTGTCACTTATTTGCCAGATAGCAAACATTTTAGCCCCGTGCTCACGCCGCTCACTCCGCCGCACCCGCCCCGGGGCCCGCTCCCGGCGCGGCGGGTGTGATCGTGGTAGGCGCGGGCATGCCAGGAGCGGTGGCGGGAGGTGACAGATGCCCGGAAAGCTCACGCCGTACCAGCGCAAGCGGGATTTCACCCGGACGCCCGAGCCGGCCGGGCAGCAGGCAGGCGACGCGGCGGCCGGCCAGCGCCGGTTCGTCGTGCAGCGGCACCGGGCCCGGCGCCTGCACTACGACCTCCGGTTCGAGATCGGTGGCGTACTGGTCAGCTGGGCGGTGCCCAAGGGGCCCACGCTCGATCCCGACGTGAAACGCATCGCGGTCCGCGTCGAGGACCACCCGATCGAGTACCTCGACTTCGAGGGCGTGATCCCGGAGGGGCAGTACGGCGGCGGCGACGTGATCGTCTGGGATCGCGGCACCTGGGAGCCGCACGCCACCGACGACCCGGCCGCCGCGATCGAGGCGGGCGAGTTCCACGCCGACCTGCACGGGGTGAAGCTGCGCGGCCGGCTGATACTGGTCCGGACCGGCGGCCCGGACTCGAACCAGTGGCTGCTGATGCACAAGCACGACGAGTACGCGGTCAAGGGCTGGGATCCGGAGGACTACCCGGAATCCGTGCTCAGCGGGCGCACCAACGACGAGGTCAAGGCCGATCCGGAGCGGGTCTGGCGCTCGGACCTGCCCCCCTCCGAAGCGTCGGTCACCCTGCGCCGCTCGCCGGACCCAGCCGCAGGGCGGCAGGCCGATGGCGAGGCGGACACCTCTGCGCGCGGGCCCAGCCCGGACGAGCTCGCTGCCCTGGACGCCCTCGGTTCCGGCGGCACCTGGGAGGTATTCGGCCGCAGGCTGCGGCTGACCAACCTGGACAAGGTCCTGTTCCCCGCCCGCCCGGGCGGGGAGCCGGTGACCAAGCGCGAACTGGTCCGCTACGCGGCGCAGATCGCCCCGGTCGCGCTCCCCTATCTCACGCACCGGGCGCTGAACATGCACCGGTTCCCCGGGGGCGCCGACACCAAGGGCTTCTGGCACAAGCAATTGCCCGATCACGCCCCGGAGTGGCTGCCGCGCTGGCGTGACCCACACGCCAGCCCGGGCAAGACCACGACCTACCTGGTGGTGGATGAGCCGGCCGCGCTGGTGTGGGCGGCCAACTTCGGTGCCCTGGAATGGCACGCCTGGACCGCCCGCATCGACCAGCCGGACCGGCCCACCTACGCGCTCATCGACATCGATCCGGGCTCGGGGACCTCGTGGGACGAGGTGCTGGTGCTGGCCCGGCTGCACCGCACCGCCCTGGAGCACCTGGGGGTGCGCGGGCAGCCCAAGCTGACCGGCGGGCGCGGGATCCATATCTGGATCCCCATCGCCCCGGGACCCACCTTCGAGGAGACCCGGACCTGGGTGGAGCAGCTGTCCCGGGCCATCGGCGCGGTCGTGCCGGACCGGGTGAGCTGGAAGTGGGACGTCCGCGAGCGCGGCGGGCTGGCCCGGCTCGATTACACGCAGAACACCAGCAACAAGACCCTGGTCGCGCCCTACAGCCCGCGCGCCGCGGCGGGTGCCCCAGTGTCCGCGCCCATCGAGTGGGACGAGCTGGACGATCCGTCGCTGCGGCCCGACGCGTTCACGATCCGGGACATCCCGGGCCGGCTGGCCCGCCATGGCGACCCGTTCCGCACCGTGCTGGACCTGGACCAGGTGCTTCCCCCGATCAGCTAATCACCGGAGCGGGACGGCCCGTGCCCCCGGGACCTAGCGGAGGCCGGCGAAGAGATCGTCCTCGGGCACCGGCGCGCCGGTGGAATCCATCGCCCGGATGAAGCTCTCCTCGCCGAACACCCGCTCGCCGAGTTCGGGCGGGATCTTGCTGAACCACGACTCACTGACCTGGCTGGCGTGCGCCATCAGCGCGGCCTGCTTGCGGGCCAGCACCGGGCGGATGTCGATGGTGGTCGTGATGCGCCGTTCAGAGGCCTCCATCTGCTCTTGCGACTCGGGGCTGATCCCGTCTTCGCCGGGCATGTCCGCGCCGGCCTCCTTCAGCGCGGTCCACAGTTCGCGCCACTTGCTGATCGGCATCGCCGTCAGGTACAGCTTGGCCGGGATGCCGGTGCGCCTGACCGCCTCGGCCGCCCCCCGGCTGGCGTGCACGTGGTCGGGGTGCTGGTAGCCCCCGTCCGGGTCGTACGTGATCACGACCTGCGGCCGGTACCGCTCGATCAGGCCGCCGATCCGGGCCGCCACGTCGTCCAGCGGCACGTTGCAGAACGCGTCCGGCCGGTTCTTGTACTCCCACTCCACCATCCCGGAGTCGTGGTAGCCGAGCAGTTCCAGGTCCGTGACCCCCAGGTGCTTGGCGGATTCCCGGAGCTCAGCCAGCCTGATCTCGGCCACTTCCTGCTCGTCGTGGCCGTCAGCGTCGGGCTTGATCCCGCCGGGGGCGTCCCCGAACTCGCCGTTCGTGCAGGTGACGACGATCGTGCGGGCGCCCTCGGCCGAGTAGCGGGCGAGCACTCCCCCGGTACTCGAGGCCTCGTCGTCGGGATGCGCGTGCACTGCCATCAGGGTGAGGTTGTCCGCCATGACACCAGCCTGCCCGACCGGCATGCGTCCCGGCAGGCCGGCCCGCCCTTTCAGCCCGGCGCGTAACCGGGACGGGGTGGCCTTAACCCGGTTCGTGGCTACGGCCACGGCCGGCGCGGCTATCGTTGGGGCCCGGTCCGCGGACCAGCGGTCCGCGGGCGCCCAGCGGGAAAGGCCGGTCCATGAGCCACGGCAGCATGCGCCGGACGAAGCGCCGGTCTCTCATCATCGTGGTGGCCGTGGTCGCGGCCGTCGTGGTGGCGGCCGGTGCGGCGGGGGGCTACCTGCTGCTGGCGCGCACCCAGGGCACCCCCCAGCAGACCGCCGCCAGCTACCTGCAGGACTGGCAGCGGGGCAGCTACGCCGCGATGGGCAAGGTCAGCGTCAACGTGCCGGGCTCCGGGCTGGCCGGGCCGCTGCGGCAGACCGCGGCCGAACTCGGCCAGCGCCGCATCCACCTCCGGCTCGGCCAGGTCACCTTGAACGGCGGATCGGCCCGGGCCGGGTTCACGGCCACCGCCGACCTGGCCAGCGGGCACACGTGGACCTATCCGGGGCAACTCCGGCTGGTGACCCGGAACCGGCACTGGCGGGTGGACTGGAGCCCGTCCGCCATCTATCCCCGGCTCCGGGCGGGCGAGCGGTTCGTGCTGAGCGCCGTCTGGCCGGCCCGGGCCGCGGTGCTGGCCGCCGACGGCACCGAGCTGAGCTCTCCCTCGGTCATCGCGCAGTCGGGATCCATCGCGTTGCTCAGCGGCACGGTGGGGGCCGCCACTGCGGCGCAGGCCAAGGCGCTCGGCGCTCCCTACCAGGCGGGTGACCCGATCGGCCAGAGCGGCATCGAGCAGGCGTACCAGGCTCAGCTGGCGGGCCGGCCGTCACTGACCATTCAGCTGGAGGGACCCGGCAAGCGGGTGGACGCGACCGCCGCCCGCTTCGCGGCCACGCCGGGCAAGCCGGTCCAGACCAGCCTCGACATGCGGGCCCAGATGGCCGCGTCGGCGGCCGTGTCCGGTGCCTCAACGTCGAAGCCGATCGACCTGGTGGCCATCCAGCCGTCCACCGGCAAGGTGCTGGCCGTGGTGGAGCGCCCGGGCGGGTTCGACCGGGCCCTGGCCGGCATCTTCCCGCCCGGCTCCACCTTCAAGGTGGTCACTGCCTCGGCCCTGGCCCAGAAGGGGATGCGCCCGTCCAGCACGGTGCAGTGCCCCAGTCAGGTCACCATCGGAGGACGGACCTTCCACAACGACGCCAACGAGCACCTGGGCACGACCAGCCTGCAGACGGCGTTCGCGGTGTCGTGCAACTCCACCTTCGCCATGCTGGCCTCCCAGCGGCTGGGTGGTTCCGCGCTCGCATCGATGGCGGCCAGGTTCGGCTTCAACGCCAACCCCAACCTCGGCGTCCCCGCCACGCTCGGCAAGTTCACCACGCCGCACCAGCCGGTAGATGTGGCCGCCGACGCCTTCGGCCAGGGCACTGACCTGGTCAACCCGCTCAGCCAGGCCAGCGTGGCCGCGGCCATCGACAACGGCACCTGGCGGTCCCCGATCCTGGTCACCAGCCCCCAGCCGCGCCAGCCGGGCCCGTCCCATGCGCTCGGCCCGGCCATCCTGGGCACGCTGCGGCCCATGATGCGCGCCGTGGTCACCAGCGGCACGGCGGCCGGGGTGGGGTTCCCGGCCGGCGTCTACGGCAAGACCGGCACCGCGCAGTACGGGACCGGCACCCACTCGCACGGCTGGTTCATCGGCTACCGCGGGGACGTGGCCTTCGCGGTGCTGGTTGAGGGCGGCGGCTTCGGGGCGAACAGCGCGGGGCCGGTGGCCAACGCATTCCTGCGCAAGCTCTGACCACCGCGGCCAGCCCCCGGCGGTTATCCCGGCAGCCCTGCCCCTCAGCCCTGGTGCGCGGGCGCGGCGGCGAAGGTCACGGTGACCCGCTGGAAGCCCAGCGAGTGCATCATCCCGGTCAGCATGCTGGTCGTGTTCCGCTGCGCCTCGGCCAGCAGCGGGCTCGTCCGCGCCGCGGTCTGGATCTTCTGCTGGGCCAGGATGTAGACCTGCTGCTGGTTGTTGGGGTTGCCGGAGAAGAAGTTCCCGATCCGGTTCAGCAGGCCTTGCTGCTGGGCGAACACGTAGGACTGCTTGACGTTGAGCACGGCCGGCTCCAGCTGGGCCCGGGGCAGCCGGATCGTGACCGCCGTCCGGTTCCCCGAGACCTGCACGGCCGGGCTCTTCAGCCGGGAGAAGTCCACGTACGCGATCTCGCTGCCCTGGCCCACGAACAGGGTCTGGCTGCCTTGCAGGAACGACGGCAGCAGGTTCGCCTTCTGGGTCAGGTTCACCACCACCTGGAATGACCCGCTGGCCGCCTCGAACCGGCTCAGGGCCGTGATCGACTTGAGCAGCACCGGCCCGCTGCGCGCGGAGGTGGTCTCCCCGAACGGATTGTGCAGCCGGGGCAGCAGGCTCACGGCGGACAGCACGACGATCAGCACCGCCACGGCCGCGATGCCGACCGCGGCCGCCACCAGCTTCCCGATTAAGCCGTGACCGCGCGGGACGCGCGGGACGCGGGGCCTCGTGTCTCGATCCTCGGTCGTGATGCGGGCCATGGTCCCTCCAAGCTACCGACGTGTTCGTCGACTGCCCGTACCCCAGCGTGACTGACTCATTCCGGTACGCCCGTGGATCGGGAACAATTGACGTCTGCGGGGGGCGTCGATATCGAGGGTGGCGGTGGTCGTGGTGAGCTGGAGCAGGCGGAGGAGACGGGCCGGCCGGGCCCGGCGCCGGAGGTTCGGCCGGGCCGGATGCCTGCTCTGGATCCTGGCGGTCGTCCTGATCGTGCTGCTGCTGTCGGTGGTATTCGGTGGTTTCCGGCTGGGCACCAAGTCGGGCCTGGGCGGTACCGGGACGAGCAGCGTGACGGCGGCGGCGATCGCGGCCTGACCCGCCGCCTGCCTTACCAGCCGTAGATGCGCACCGGGAGCTCGTGCGCCGGTATCTCATCGGGGCCGGGATAGGTGATCATCACGACGGTGTCGTCCGGGTCGTGACCCTCCACCGCCATCACCCCGCCGCTGCTGCGGGTGTTGCGGTGCGCGGAGTGGGCCTTGAGCACCCGCTCGCACCGCTCGAAGTCCTCTTTCCCGTCGGCGGTCCAGATCACGTACTGCAGGCCGACGCCGCCCAGCGGATGACCTGCGCCGCCGCCCATCGCGCGGAGGATCAGCTGCGTTCCGGCCGGGCTGACCAGCAGCGCGGCGGTCGGGCTCTGGTCCGCGACCTGCATGGCCAGGAGTTCGGTGTAGAAGCTGACCGAGCGGTCCAGCCGCTGCACGAACATGACAGCTGAGCCGATCCGGGTACCGTGCGCCATCCGCTGACCTTCCAATCCTGGTCGCCGGGCCCTGCACCACGACTTCCCTAGGACTACCCTGCCCGGACCCGGGAGGTGACAGGTATGCCGAGCTCGATGGTGCGGCTGACCGTGCAGAGCCGGTCGCGCGACCGGCGCACGGCGTCGGGCAGCAGTGCCCGGGCGGCGTCACCGCCCTCCCCCGCCGGGAAGACGACCCGGAAGGTCACCTCGATATCCGCCAGGTGGTTGCCCGCCGCGTCGCGGACTTTCTCTGCCCCCACGTCAACCTGGAAGGCCTCGGGCTCCGCCCGCCGCGAGGTCAGGATGTCCACGTCGATCGCGGTGCATCCGCCGATCGCGGCGAGCAGCAGCTCGGTGGGGGTGAAGTCGGCGTCGCCGCCGGTGCCGATGGCGATCCGGCCGCCCCGCTCGTTGCGGGCGGTGAACCGGCCGGCGGTGACCCGCTCGACGGAAACCTTGCGGTGGGCCGGATCAGTCGCCATGGCGTCGACTCTGCCAGACGTCCCGGTGCAGCCATCCCAGGAGGTCCGGCGGGGCCAGCTGGGCCGCGCGCGCCTGGTAGCCAGCCAGCTCGCGCGCGCTGAGCTCCTCGCGCCCGGCCCCCGAGGTGCCCCGCCGGAAGAAGGCGGCGCTGCTCTTCAGCATGCTGGGAGGCCCGATGATGCGCTCGGCGCCCGCACGCATCTCCCCGAAGGTGGCCGCGCGCACCAGATCCGGCCACGTCCCGGCGGGCACGCTGATCCCGAGCCGGCCCGCCAGGCGGCGCATCTCGCCGGCCAGGTCGCCCGACAGGTCGTCGTAGTGGACGAGCACGATGTTCGGCTGGGCGCGCCGGGCCCACGCGTCGGTGAGGTGCCACAGCACGCCGGGCAGCGAGTCCATCTGCCGCTGCGGGGTGGTGTCCTCGTGGATCCAGCCGGTCAGCCACTCGTGCCGGGACGGCCGCGGCGGCGGGGGCTCGCTGGGCTCGGGCAGGCCGGTGAGCCGCCGCACCCGGGCCCGGTCGATGTTATCGCCCTGGTGGTAGAGGGATACGGCCATGTCGAGCGGATGCCTGGCCACCACGATGTAGGTGGCGCGCGGGTCGACCGGGAGGCCGTCCAGGGGCGTGTGTGACTTGATGAACCGGCGGTGCGGCTGGGCGGCGAGCCGGGCGAGCAGCTCCTCGCGCGGCACCGCCAGCCAGTCCAGCCAGGGCGACAGGTCGCCCAGCGGCTCAGGCAGCTGCGGGGTCTGGAACACCAGCAGCGCGCAGATCATCTGCATCCAGGTCGTCCCGCTCTTCGACCGGGTGCTGATCACCATGTCGCCGTCCCGGAAAGGGAACCCGGACCAGCGTCCGCTGTCCTCATCGGGGGACAGGTAACGGACCGGGGCAGCGGGCACCCGGCGATCTTACGAGTTGGTGCGCGATTAAGGGGCCGCGCGAGTAGACGGTCGGCTCCGCGACCGGTGATGGCACCGGCAGCTGCGTTCGGTCCAGCAGGGGCGAGGTAGGCGAGCTGGGGTTGCAGTTCAGTGTGCGGGCAGGAGTTGGGCGGCCAGCGTGTCGGCGACCCACCGCTCCCAGTCCTCGGGAGCCCAGCCCTGCTCGATGACCAGCAGCCGGTAGAGCTCGTGGCTGGACAGGCCGAAAACTATGTCGGCGGCCCGCTCGGGGTCGAGCCCGTCGCGCAGGCCACCGTTGGCGGCCAGCACGGTAACGAAGTAGCGGTGGGCCTGCAGGGTCAGGGTCTTGTAGCGATGCACCTGGGCGGCGATGTCGGGGTCGGCGGGGGCGGCGTTGCGGGCGACCTCCCACAGCGGCGCCACGCGGGCGGCGATGTGGCGGCCGCCACGGACCCAGCGGCGGAGCTGGCCCCGGGGGTCGGGGTCATCGCGAACCTCGTCGACCCAGGATCGCTCCAGCACCGCCACGGGCTCCTCGTCGCCGACGGCAGCGATGTCGAGTAGTTCTGCCAGCAGGGCGCGTTTGGTGCCGAACGCGAGGTACACGGTGGGGACGGCAACGCCGGCCTCGCCGGCGATCGCCTCGATGGTGGTGGCCACGTAGCCGCGCTCGACAAACAGACGGCGGGCGGCGTCCCGGATGCGGCGCCGGGTCGCCTGCGCCTTGGGCCGCCGGGGCGTCCGGGTCGAGCTGGCTGCGGGCGGAGGTGGGACCGGCAGGCCGGGCGGGTTGACGGGCTCGCTCATGCGGCTATGATACCGCTCTATAGTGTCACTCTATAGTGACACCCTAAAAAGGGGGTTGCCATGACCATCCACACCGGGCGCGGCCACCACCTCGCCGCCGGGCAGGGCGAGGCGATCTGGTTCATGGACACGCTGATGACCGTCAAGGCCAGCGGGCGCGACATCAACGACGCGCTCAGCGTGGTGGAGGCGCTCTGCCCGGCCGGCTTCGGCCCGCCACCCCACCTGCACCACCACGACGACGAGGCGTTCTACGTGCTCGAGGGCCAGATGACGGTGACCTGCGGCGAGCAGACATGGACCGCGGCGCCGGGCTCGTTCGTCCTGCTGCCCCGCGGCATCCCGCACGCCTTCACGGTCGCCGCGGCCGGGCCGTGCCGGATACTGACGATCAACACCCCGGCCGGGTTCGACCGCTTCGTCGTCGAGGCGGGCCGGCTGGCCAGCCAGCCGACGCTGCCCAGCCCGCAACCGCCCGACGTGCCCGCGCTGCTGGCCCTGGCGCCAAAGTACGGCCACGAGTACGTTCCCGGGCCAGCGGCCGGCGGGGCCCATGGCCAGCCCGGCGGAGGCGCCCAGACCGCACCTGCCCCGGCGGCACCGGCCGGCTGACCCGACGCACGCCTGGCGGCCAGCACCACCCGCACCCAAAGGAAGCAGGTTCATGGCCACGACACCACGGCCCCAGCCCCGGCTGTGCGGCGTCCACCACGTCAAGCTGCCCGTCGCAGACGTCCACGCCAGCCGCGACTGGTACTGCCGCGTGCTCGGCTTCCAGCCCGAACTGGACTTCGTCGAGGACGGCACGCTCATGGGTGTCGGCCTGTCCCACCCAGGGAGCCTCCGGCTGGCGCTGCGCTGCGACCGGGACCGGACCGCCGCGCTGGCGGGCTTCGACCCGCTGGCGCTGGCGGTCCCGGGCCGTGCCGAACTGGACGCCTGGCTGGCCCACCTGGACGTCCTCGGCGTGCCCCACGGGCCGGTAATGCATGGCCACCAGGGGGACGTCGTCGCCGTCCACGACCCCGCCGGCATTGAGATCCGGCTGTACACAACCGACCCGCCCCGCTAAGGCGTGTCGGTCCCGGGAACGTGAGCGGCCGCGCGGAACGATCAAGGTGTGAAGTCAAGCTGGGCCCGCGCGGCCTTGCCGCAGCGTATCTGCACCGGGATCGGCCGCCGCGAGCTGGGCAAGCTGATCGAGGAGCTCACCCCGGTGTGGGTAGCGCGGCAGGAGTCGCGGCTGCAAGCGCGGCGTGGGCACCCGCGGCTGCGCGCTGAGGGAGCGGGCCCTGGTCATGACCTGCCGTTTGCCGACCGGGTGATCGCCACCTTGGTCATCTTGCGGTTGCTCAGCCCAGCTCAGCGGTTCAGGCCGCGACGTCCGAGTAATGACTGGCGTCGCCCTTGCGGACGATGCTGGTGTCGCCGTTGATCCCGACCGGGATGTCGCCGGCGATCGTGATCCGGTGCAGCAACCTGGGCTGGTCGTCGTAGTCGGCGACCGCGTAATGCTGGGTGGCCCGGTTGTCCCAGATGGCGACGTCACCGGGCCGCCAGGTCCAGCGGACGGTGTTCTCCAGCCGGGTGATGTGCCGTTGCAGCAGGCCGAACAGGTCGTTGAAGTCGGCCGTGGCCAGCCCGGGGAACGACCGGACGAAGTGACCGAGCAGCAGCGTCGGCTCACCCGTTTCCGGGTGGATGCGGACGACCGGGTGCTCGGTCTCGAACTCCAGGTGGCGGAACTCGTCGCGGTACTCCTCTTCCTTGACGTCGATGCCGCCGATCTGCGGGCGCTCGGCCGCGTAGTCGTACAGGTTGGTGTGCACCGCCCGCAACGTCCCGGCCAGGGCCTGCAGCGCCGGGTGCAGCCGCCGGTAGGCCGCGGCGGTGTTGGCCCAGACGGTCGTCCCCCCGTAGGGCGGCAGCGTGATGGCGCGCAGCACGCTGATCGCCGGGACCCGGTCCACGAACGTCACGTCGGTGTGCCAGCTGTTGGCCTTGCCCTGCTCGGCATCGATGGGCAGGACCACGCCGCCGTCTCCGGAGACCGTGGGGTGCGGCTTGGTGGGGGTGCCCAGGAGCCGGGCGAAGGCCCGCTGGTCGGCGTCGGTGGCGTGCTGCTGATCGCGCAGGAAGACGACCTTGTGCCGGAGCAGCGCGGCGCGCAACTCGGCTACGGCGGCGGGGCTGACGTCCCCGCCGACCCGGATGCCGCCGACGACGGCACCGATCACCCCGCCCACCTGGGTGACGTCGACGTGCTGGTACGAGCCATGACTGCGGAGAGCCGTCGGATGGTCCTGAACGCTGGTCATGCGAGGCACCTTTCGGATGGCTGGTCCCGGCAGCCGTCGTCACCGCAGCGCGGGGCGGCCGCCCCCGGGTCTCTTACCGGCAATCTGCGCCGTCGCCCGGCTAATGTCAAGTATTACGATAGGTTATATATGAAATAACGAACTGACCGGGCGACCGGGACGCGCGGACCGCCGGGCAGCCCGGGCCGGCTGTCCCGGCCAGGCTGGGCGCGTATAGCGGACGCCGGCGGTCAGGCCCCGTCGGCCGGCTCGAGCACGAAGACCGGGATTTCCCGCGAAGTCCGCTCCTGGTACTCGGCGTACGGCGGGTAGGCCGCCACCGCGCGCTTCCACCACTCGGAGCGCTCGTCGCCGGTCACCTCACGGGCGACGAACTCCCGCTTGACCGGCCCGTCCTGCAGGTCGACCCGGGGGTCGGCCCGGAAGTTGTAGTACCAGAACGGATGCGTCGGGGCACCGCCCTGGGACGCTACCGCCGCGTACCGGCCGTCGTGCTCGACCCGCATCAGCGGGGTCTTGCGCAGCTTGCCGGAGCGTGCCCCGCGGTTGGTGATGATCACCACGGGCAGGCCGGTGTCACGGAGCGTCGTCCCTCGCGCACCACCCGAGCTCTCGTACTCCGCTACCTGGTCCCGGACCCAGGCGGCCGCGCTCGGCTCGTATTCACCCTCGATAGGCATACCGTTAGTCAACACCATGAAGCCAGCGGACCAGCGCGCGCACGCCGCGATCCGGGCGGAGCTGAGCCGGCTCGCCCGGTACGACGACCAGTCGCTCGTGCACGACAACTGGATCAGGCAGCGCTACGACTGCGGCTGCTACCCCAGCCTGATGCCGGCCCGGACGGCCACCGTCGAGACCGCCTGGCACGAGGCTGGCCACGCGGTCGCCGCGCTCGCGGTGGGGGCCCGTTTCAGCTCGGCCAGCATCCACCACAGCCCGGGCAGCGAAGGCCGGGTGCACGGCATCCGCGGCGGCGGCGAGCTGGGCTTCGTGGTGGACGCGGCCGGGCAGATCGCGCAGCGGCTGCGGGACTGGACCATGCTCGACCACGACGACGACCTGCGCGCCTGGCTGCCCACGTGGAAGAGCGACGGCGGCGACGCGCGGCACTTCCGCCGGGCCATCGCCGGCCGGGACGAGCTGCGCGCCTGGCGGCGCAGCGAGGAGGTGCTGATCCCGCGGCGGCTGCAGATCCGCGAGGTGGCGCGGGCCCTGGTGGTGCACCCTCGCCCGCTGCGCTACGAGGTCGTCGTGGCCATCGTCACGGCACCGGACCTCACGGAACGACGGTGACGGGCCAGCGGCTGGCCCGGACCAGGTGCACGGCCAGGGAGCCGACGAACCGGTGGCCGGCCTTGGTCGAGGCGCCCACGATCACCGCGTCGGCCTGGATCTCGCCGGCCAGCCGGACGATCTCGGCGAACGGGTTGCCGTCGCGCTCGACGAACAGAACGTCGATCCCGAGCCGCGGTCCCTGCTCCTCCGCGGTCTGCCGCAGTTCGGCCGCGACCGAGTCGTAGGCCTCCTGCATGGAGGTGGCCGCGCCCGCGCCGATGCCGGCCATCGCGCTGAACGGCCGTACGTAGAGGACGACCAGCCTGGCCCGCTGCCGGCGCGCCATGCCCGCGGCGTAGGCGCCCGCGCGAAGCGAGGTGTCCGAGCCGTCCACCGCCACCAGGAGCACGTCCGGCCCGTCCCGGTACTGATCCCTCACCCGCCCACGGTCTCACAGGGAGAAGATGGGATCAGCAAAGAAGGGATGGTGGCGTCATCAGCGTGGATGAGGAGCGGGACGGGGTATCGCTGACCAATCTGGACGAGCCGCTGTTCAGCGGGGCGGAGGCGACCAAACGCGACCTGGTCGACTACCTGGACGCGGTCCGCGGTCAGCTCATCCCCGAGCTGAGCGGCCGGCCGCTGTCGGTGGTGCGGGTCCTGCGCGGCCAGGAACCGTTCATGCAGAAGAACGTGCCCAAATACACCCCGCCGTGGGTGCGGACGATCCGGCTCTGGGCGGAGAGCTCCCGGCGCGAGGTGTCCTACGCGCTCTGCGATGACCGCCGCACGCTGCTGTGGTTCGCCAACCAGCGGGCCGTGGAATACCACCCCACGCTGACTGAGGCCGGCCAGCAGCACCGGCCCGATTACCTGATCCTCGACATCGACCCGCCGTCCGGCAGCGAGTTCCGGCTCGCGGTCCTGGCCGCCCATCTGGTCCGGGAGGCGCTCGCCGGCTGCGGCCTGGCCGGGGCGGTCAAGACCAGCGGGGCGAAGGGGGTGCACGTGTTCGTGCCGATCACCGGGGCCGGGGCCGAGGACGCCGCAGCGGCCACCCGCGCGGTGGCGGCCCGGGCCGGACGGCTCGACCCGGCCCTCACCACCACCGCGTTCATCCGGGAGGACCGGGAGGGGAAGGTCTTCCTCGACTCGACCCGGGCGGGCGGGGCCACCGTGGTAGCGGCCTACAGCCCGCGGATCCGGCCCGGGGTCCCGGTATCCTTCCCGCTGCCCTGGGACGAGCTGGACGCGGTGACCCCGGCCGACTTCACCGTGCGCACCGCCGCCCGCCTGATCACTCCGGGAACCCGCTGGGCAGGCCAGCTGCCCCCGGCGCAGCATCTGCCCGCCGACCTGGTCGCGGAGGGCCACACGATCCCGGTGGCCCGGGTCCAGGCCATGCACGAAGGCAAGCGGCGGGCCCGGGCCCGCCGTACCGGGGGCACAGGCCCGCCTGAGGCGGACAGTTAGGAGCGCCGCCGCTCACTCACCGGCACCCCTACCGGCGATGGCGCCGGGGACCGAAGCGCAGCCAGCAGAACACCAGCAGCGCGATCCACAGCCACCACGCCGGCCCGAACCACAATCCGCCCCCGAACCAGGCCCAGGGCAGCCACAGGACGTGCCAGGCGGTGGCCACGAGCAGGATGAGCAGCGCGATCGGCAGGAGCCTGGACCACGGCCGCCCGGTCCGGGACCGCGGCGCGGGCACGCGGGCGCTGCTGGCGCGGGCCGGGGCCGGCCGGGCATCGAGGTGGGGCAGGTCGGCGGTGAGCCCGGCCAGGTCGGCGTGGGTCTTGGCGCTCATCGCCTGGCCGAGGCGCTCGTCCAGCTCGGCCTGGTCGAGGCGCCCGTCCCCGTAGTGCTGGGCCAGCTGGTCGGCGACCTCGGCCCGGTCGGCGTCAGAGACTCGCATAGTGGCGTCGGCGGCGCGCTGGCGCGTCCCGTACCCCCGTGTCCGTAGTGGCATGTGAATGCGGCCCCCCCGCTCAGCTGGCCCGGGACTGGAACAGGCCCGCCGCGATGGACTGGTCGGCGCCGTCTTCCGGGATGAGCAGCCAGGCCGCCAGGTAGACGGGCACGCCGGCCCCGCCGATCAGGGTCAGCACGGCGAACAGGATGCGGATGACGTTCACATCGACGTCCAGGTAGCGGGCGATGCCCGCGGCGACTCCGCCGAGCATCCGGCCCTGGACCGGACGGCTGAGCGGCCGGGACGGCGCTGATTCGTAGGGTTCGTGTGAGGTCTGGTCGCCCGCCGCGGGGCTGGTCGTGGTGTTCATGGCTCCAGCCTGCGGCCGGGCGCCGCGCGCCACCATTGGGAACACCCCCGATCCGTCCCTGATCCGGGCCGGCCAGGATCAGGGACATCCCTGATACCCAGGCCGGGCGAAGAGCGCGATGATGGGGGGATGCCGGCAGGCACTGACCCCGGGCCGACCGCGCGCACTGGAGCTGGGCCCGCGGGCCCGCGGAGCGCGGGTCCGGCCGGACCCGGCCCGCGGGGAA
>JAOPYP010000799.1 GCA_025964635.1 Actinomycetes bacterium
CCCGCAATGGTGCGGCGCGGACGCCCCCCGGGCCAGGCCGGCCAGGTCCCCCGCGGCCCCGGCCGGCCTGGCCCGCGGCCGGTCAGACGTAGATGTCCTCCTGGCGGCCCCGGGTGAGGGCGGCGTCAGTCCGGCGGCGGACGTAGAGGCCGGTGACTCGGCGGGTCCCCAGGCTCACCGTGTCCGGGGCCTGGCGAGTCAGCGAAAAATCCCGCTCTTCTCGCTGAATTCCCCAGCTGACCAGGAGGATCGCTCCGACCACGGCTCCAGCTATGAAGATTACGAGTCCGATGAGGAGGAGGGTTGTGGCCATGACAGTCCCCTTACTTCTGGCCTCCGGCGGGTGGTGCCGCCGTCCTGCTGTCCTCGCTTCCCGGTATGGGTGGCCGGGGTGAGGCGGGTGTTGAGACCTAGTTGGCTGATCCATGTGCGCCCAAGCAGTTGTACTGCTAGGATCAGCCCAATGGATCTAGCCGTTCTAGTCATCCCAACCTTTGGTATCTAATGCGGTTATAGCCCCCTCACAAGGGCGCTAAACCCAGACAGCCCAAAGATTCTGAAGACCCAGATAATGGGTATGATCCTTTCGAGGCCAGCCAGCCCTGTCGATGGAATGGTTGGGATCTCTGGGAGGGTGTCATGGTCGACCCGATGTACCGGCGGATCGCCGACGATCTTCGTCGCCAGATCGAGGCGGCTGAACTGCCGCCCGGAGCCCAGCTCCCGACTGAACTGGAGCTCGGGGAGCAGTACGACGCGTCACGCAACACGATCCGTGATGCGATCAAATGGCTCATCACCCGGCGCTTGGTGGAAACCCGGCCCGGCCAGGGCACGTTCGTTCTCGAGCAGATCGTCCCGTTCGTGACCACGCTGACCGGAGATCCGACGACGGCATCGGGCGGCGAGGGCACCACCTACATAGGGCGGGGCACGCTGGGCGGCGAGGCCGATCCTGACTACGACCGGGAAGTAACCGCGAGCCGGCGGAAGCCAGAAGCCAGCCAGCCGAAGGTGGAGATCCAGGAAGCCTCCGCCCGGCTGGCCGGTGAACTGGCGATCGAGGAGCACGCGGAGGTGGTGAGCAGGCACCAGGAACGGTTCATCGACGGGACGCCGTGGTCCTTGCAGACCTCCTTCTACCCGATGAGCCTGGCGGAACGCGGCGCTCTGCGGCTCATCCAGGCCAAGAACATCCCCGAGGGCACCGTGGAGTACCTGAGTGACTCGCTTGGCATCAAGCAGGCCGGTTACCGCGATGTGATCACGGTCCGGGTCCCCGACGAGACCGAGACCGCGTTCTTCAAGCTTCCCGACGACGGCCGGGTCTCGGTGGTCGCGACCCGGCGGACCGCCTATGACGATCGTGGCCAGCCGTTCCGGCTCACGCTGAGCGTCTACCCGGCCGACCGCAACCAGTTCGTGGTCAAGGTTGGCCTCGTGCCCGCGGAGCCCGGCGGTCCGCCACCGACCTAGCTGACGGGGAAACCGGTAAAACCCGGCGAGAACGCCCGCGACTGGGCCGCCTGCCGGACACTGAACCACACAGACTTCCGGGCCGCGCATGACGGCCCCGGAACAGGGCATCAGCCCTGGCTAACCCGGGAATTCCCCGGGCGCGAACCACCGCAATATGAGGAAACGAGGAGGTGTCATGGCTAAGCGCTTTGGGCGGCCGTCGCTCCAGTACCGCTATGAGCACTACGACCCACGCTGAAGAGCAAGGTTTTCCCTGGCCAGCGGCATCTCAGTTGTGCGGATGCCGTAACGGCCATAAACACGCTGCCGGCGCTGCGTTAGCTTGACGGCCTGCCAGCGCCGACAGCGAAGAATGAAATTAGCACGACACCTGCGCCGGGAGTGGCGGAAGGGATGATTGTCAGGTTCCGTGGCCCCCGGGCCCCCGTCGGCTGAACGCCCGGCCGGCTCCTCTCCGCGGCCAGCCGCCGTTCCAACTCCTTCCGTTATGGGCAGGATTTGGAATCGTGGCTTATTTACCGCTGGAGCTCCGCCTCGCTGACGAAAACGATCACGACGCCATCGTCGGCCTCATTGACGCAGCGGCTCAGTGGCTACGGGACACCAAGGACACCGACCAGTGGACCCAGCCCTGGCGCAGCGAAGAAGACCGGAGCAACCGGATCCGCCGTGACCTGACCGCCGGGAAGACCTGGCTCCTCCGCGACCACGGCATCGCCATGGCCACGATTACCGCCGATCCGCAGGACTATCCGATCTGGCCCCCCGACCAGCAGCGCGAGCTGGCGGTCTACGTGCGCCGCCTGGTCGTCAGCCGTGCGTACGCCGGACGGCGGCTCGGCAGGACGCTGCTGGACTGGGCCGGCCTGACCGCGCGGCGGGGCTACGGCGCGCGGTGGATCAGGGTGGACGTGTGGCGCACCAACAAGGAACTGCACGCCTACTACGAGAGCCAGGGCTTCACGTCCTGCGGGGTGTGCAGCGATCCTGCCTACCCGTCTGGCGCGCTGTTCCAGAAGCCAACGGATCAGCTGGAGTCAGTCTGGCCCCCGTTGTTTCACGAAGCGTGACCAGGGACCGGGCCCGGACCCGGACCCGCGGGCCGGGGGGTGTCGCACCGTCTCGCGGCGGGTAGTTTCGGTTGAAGTTATGGCGATGCTCGGTGGCGTGCGCGACGGTCTGGGTCCCTGCGGGGATGCGGGCTCACTGCGCCAATGGCGGGGCGCAGGCAGGCTGTCTCCCG
>JAOPYP010000015.1 GCA_025964635.1 Actinomycetes bacterium
CGGACGCCGGGCCGCCAGGGAACGGGTCCGGGCTGGCCAGCCACGGGACGGCTGGCCACGCGCTGGGCAGCGACGGCCAGCTCACCCGGGCCGACATGGACCGGATCATGCAGCGGGTCGAGCAGGAGTCGGCCCGGATGGGGGTACTGGTCGAGGACATGCTGCTGCTGGCCCGGCTGGATCAGCAGCGGCCGATCGAGCATCGCCCGGTGGACCTGCTCACGCTGGCCGCCGACGCGGTTCAGGACGCCCGGATCATCGCCCCTAACCGGGAGATCACCCTCGACGTCGGCTCCGGCGCCGCGTTCCTGGTCCTCGGCGACGAGGTCCGGCTCCGCCAGGTCATCGGCAACCTGATGAACAACGCGCTGACCCACACCCCTGACGGCACCCCGGTCGCCGTGCGGGTGCTGGCCGGACCGCGAGAGCCGGTGCCCAGCGTGGTCCTCGAGGTCGCCGACCAGGGCCAGGGTCTGCAGCCGGACCAGGCGGAGCACGTGTTCGAGCGCTTCTACCGGGCGGACCAGGCCCGGACCAGGACGGCCGGCGGCACCGGCCTGGGCCTGGCCATCGTGGCCGCGCTCGTCGCGGCGCACGACGGGACCGTCGCGCTGAAGACCGCCCCGGGGCAGGGCGCGACGTTCCGGATCACGCTGCCGCTGGCCCCTGAGGCCCAGAGTGATCAGCCCGATGACGACGACCAGGCCGACGAGGTTGACCCGGCCGGAGGGGCGCCCCGCGCGGACGTCAGGGGACCGGCGGCGTAAGCCGCGGGCGGGGCCAGACCGCCGCCCGCCCCGCCACGACCGCGGTCACCGGCCCGGACGAGGTTCTCGTTGCGGAGAAAACAGAAGTCCGCAACGGTCCGATCCGGGCAGCTCCCTCAGCCAGCGGCGAGGGCGGCCCCGGCGGCGGCCAGCACCGACTCGCGGTAGGACCGGCCGAACAGGCAGGCGTGCACCAGCAGCGGATGCAGCTGGTGCAGCGGGACCCGGGCGCGCCAGCCCTCGGCCAGCGGGGCGACCTCCTGGTAAGCGCCCAGGATCCGGTCCAGGTGCGGCGCACCGAACAAGGCCAGCATGGCCAGGTCGGTCTCCCGGTGGCCGCCCTGCGCGGCCGGGTCGACCAGCCAGCCCCGGCCGCCGGACCACAGGACGTTGCCGGACCAGCAGTCGCCGTGGATCCGGCGGGGCGGCTCGGGCGGCCCGGCCAGGCTGCCCATCCGGCTGATGACCTCTTCGATCAGGCGGGTGTCGGAGCCGGTCAGCACCCCGGTGCCCGCGGCCCGGCGCAGGTACGGCAGCAGCCGCTTGCCCGCGTACCAGCTGCCCCAGTCGCCCGCGCCGCTGATCAGCAGGGCCGGGCTGGCCGGCCCGGCCCCGGCGGTCACCGGGCCGGGCACGTCGGTGGCCACGGTGACCGTGTCCCCGGAGCGGTCACCCAGCGGCAGGGTGGCGATGAACCCCGGCCACGGGGTGCCGAACCGCTCCGCCCCGGACGCGTGCAGCACGGCCAGGTCGCGGCCGAACTGCTCGGCCGCATGCTGGTCCGGGTCCTGCTGCGGCAGCCAGGCCACGGCGAGCGTCGCCGTGTCCCAGCCGATGACCTCGGGCAGCGGGACCGCGTGCGCGTCGGCCAGCCAGCGCAGCCCGCGCGCCTCGGCCTCGAAGACGCCGCCCAGGTCCTCCCGGGCGGCCTTGGCGAACACCATCCGGCCGTCGGCCAGCGTCACCTGGTAGTGCGCCCACTGGTGCTGCGAACCGGCCGGGCGGATGTCACGCACCTCGGTGCCGGTGATCCGCTCCAGCCGCCGGGCGAGTTCGGGGACGCGGCGGGCGAGCTTGGGGACCCGGGCCGCCGGCGCCGCACCCCCGGCTCCGGGGTCCCCGGCTCCGGGGTCCCCGGCCCCGGGGTCCCCTGCCGCGGGGTCGCCGGCTCCCTGGTCGCCGGCTCCCCGTTCGGCGGCTCCCCCCTCAGCGGGCCCGTTCATGCTCCGCCCGACTCCCGGGCGGCGACCTCCGGCCCGTCCGCAGTGACCCCGTCGGGCGTGAGCCCGTCCCGCGTGACCTCGTCCGGCGTGACCTCGCCCGGCGTGAGTGGAGCACTCCCCCGCAGCTGGGCCAGCCGCCCCACCAGGCCCCGTACCGCGCCGTGCACCAGGTCCAGGGCCTGCGCGTAGCCGGCCTGCGGCCCGCCGTAGGGGTCGGGCACCGCACCATCCCAGGGATCGCCGAGTACCCCGGCGGCCAGCTCCGGGTCGAACGACCGGAACAGCATGAGGCGCGGGCCGGCCGCCTCCGCGTCGGGGGCCAGGACCCGGAGCGCCGCGAGGTTGCTGACGTCCATGGCCAGCACCAGGTCGTGCTGGCCGAACCAGGACCGCTGGATCCTCCGGGCCCGGTGCGCAGCCCCGTCGTAGCCGCGCCGGGCCAGCTCGGCCGCGGCCTGCTCGGCCATCGGCTCGCCCAGGTGCCAGTCGCCCGTGCCCGCGCTGTCCACCTCGACCAGCCCGGCCAGCCCGGCCCGGTCCAGTTCGGCGCGCAGCGCCACCTCGGCCATGGGCGAGCGGCAGATGTTGCCCAGGCAGACCAGGCAGATACGGTACGGGCCGGAGGAACGGCGCGGCGGGGGCAGGGCGGGCCCCGCGGGCACCGGCGCCGGGATAGGGGTTGGCACGTCAGCGGGCATGGGTTCAGGATGCCCGAAGCGCGGAGTGCTTACGCACGCGAGGCCGGCCGGCGGGGCCGGACGGGGGAGAATCGGGGGCCCGCGGGGGAGAACATCGGGGCCGGTGGTGGCGGACTGGGCACCGGGCCGGGCATGTCACGATGGGCGGATGCCGTACCGTTCGCTGTCCTTCTGGCTGGACTCGGTGCCCGGGGACCTGGCCCCCGGTGACCCGCTGCCCGGCGACCTCGACGTCGACGTGGCCATCGCCGGAGCCGGGTTCACCGGCCTGTGGACCGCGTACTACCTGGCCAGCGCCAGCCCGGGACTGCGCATCGCGGTCTGCGAGCAGGAGATCGCCGGCTTCGGCGCCTCCGGCCGCAACGGGGGCTGGTGCTCCGCGTACTTCCCGGCGTCCCTGGCCAAGCTGGAGCGGATGGCCGGCCGGGACCAGGCCATCGCCATGTACCGGGCCATGGAGGACACGGTGGACGAGGTCGGCCGCGTCGTCGCGGCCGAGGACATCGACTGCCACTGGGCCAAGGGCGGCGCGCTGCAGCTGGCCCGCTCGCCCGCGCAGCTGGAACGGGCCCTCGACTACGTCAACGAGTCCCGGTCCTACGGGTTCGGCCAGGATCACGTGCGGCTGCTCACCGCGGCGGAGACCGCGGAGCAGGTCACCGCGGACGGGGTGGTCGGCGCCACGTACACCCCGCACTGCGCGGCGATCCACCCGGCGCGGCTGGCCCGCGGGCTGGCCGGGGCGGTGCGCCGCCGCGGGGTCCGCGTGTTCGAGGACACGCCGGTCACCGAGATCGCGCCGGGCCGGCTGCGGACCACGCGGGGCACGGTCCGGGCCCAGTACGTGATCCGGGCCACCGAGGGATACACCCCCGGCCTGCCCGGGCTGCACCGGGCGATCGCCCCGGTGTATTCGCTGATGATCGCGACCGCGCCGCTGCCCGAATCGGTGTGGGACGAGATCGGGCTGGCCAGCCGGCCCACGTTCGGCGACTACCGGCACCTGATCATCTACGGGCAGCGCACCGCGGACGGGCGGCTGGCCTTCGGCGGCCGCGGCGCGCCCTACCACTTCGGCTCGGCCGTCCGGCCCGAGTTCGACCGCTCCCCCGCGGTGTTCAGCGCGCTGCGCCGGACGCTGCAGGACCTGTTCCCCGCCCTGCGCGAGGTCGAGATCACGCACACGTGGGGCGGCCCGCTCGGGGTGCCCCGGGACTGGTGCGCGTCCGCCGGGCTGGACCGGGGCACCGGGATCGGCTGGGCCGGCGGGTACGTCGGGGACGGCGTGTCCACCACCAACCTGGCCGGCCGGACCCTGGCCGACCTGGTCCTGCGGAACGACAGTGAGATCACCCGGCTGCCCTGGGTCGGGCACCGGTCGCGGCCTTGGGAGACCGAGCCGCTGCGCTGGCTCGGCGCGAACGCCGGGCTGCAGGCGATGAGCTGGGCCGACCGGGCCGAGGCCCGGAGCGGCCGGCCGTCCCGGCTGGCCCAGCTGGCCGGGCGCTTCCTGGGTGGCTGAGCGCTAGCCGCGCTGCGGTGGCGCAGCCCGGCCCACTTCGATCAGGCCGGCGGCAGGGCCGCCCGCCTGCACAGCAGGCAGGCGGGCGGCCCCGGCCCCGGTTCCTAGTGCGGGGCGGTGAGGGCCAGCGCCGGGACGAACCGGGCCGCGTTGATCGTGCCCCATCCGCTGGCCAGGTCGTACCCGCGGGTGGCGGTGTACCCGGTCACCCCGCCGAAGCTGTTGTCGCCCGCGGTGATGTCCACCAGGCCGGTGCCGGGCGCGTGCCCGCTGGCCGCACCCAGCGCGTACAGCGCCGGGTTGAGCAGGCCCAGCCGGTGCCCGGCCACCTGGTCGGCCAGGGCCACGATGCCGGAGAAGATCGGCGTGGCCTCGCTCGTGCCGCCGATGATGTACCAGCCCGCCCCGCCGGTCCCGGCGAAGGACCAGTAGACCCAGGCCCCGCCGTTGACCGCGGAGCTCATCGAGATGTCCGGGGTGCCGCGGTGGCTGCCCACCACGCCGTGCACGCCGGCCTGGTACAGCGGCCGGCCGAAGACCGCCGACACGCCGCCGCCGCCGGCGCCGTACCCGTCGTTCCACACCGAGTCCGGCTTCAGCCGGTCCCCCGCGTTGCCCAGGTACAGCTGCGAGCCGCCCACCGAGGTGACCAGCGGGTCGGACGAGGGCCAGGAGTTCACCCGGTAGGGGTACAGGGTGGCGCCGTCCAGTTCGTAGTCGGTGGCGCCGGCGTCACCGGAGGCACCCAGCACGGTCACGTGATGAGCCTGTGCGTCCTTGAACGCGTAGCGCAGGTTCTGCAGGCTGGAGTAGTTGCCCTGGCTGAAGCCCGGGAACGTGTTCTCGGTCGCACCGAAGCTCTGCGAGATGACGTCACCGACGCCGGCGTTGATGAGCGACTGCTCCGCGTTCATCATCTCCGGGAAGCCGGTCACTCCCTCGGTCTCGGCCACCGCGGTCTCGGCCAGGACGATCTTCGCGTCGGGCGCGATCGCGTGTGCGTACTCGACGTCCAGGGTCGTTTCCTCGGCCCAGCCCACCTGCGTGGCGTTGGTGGGGTCGAACGCGGGGACATTGCCGAACTTCATGATCTTCAGGTGGGGGTCGGGGTAGCCGAACTGCTTATCGAAGGTCTTGATGTCCTGGCTGATCGTGGGGGATCCGTAGGAGTCGACGATCACGATGGTCCGGCCCCGGCCGGTGATGCCGTGGGAGTACAGCGGGTTCAGGTTGTAGGCGGTCTGGTACTGGACCGGCGTGTAGCAGTTGATGCCGATCTGGGCCAGGCAGGCCGAGGTGGTCAGCGGCGCGGGACGCGCCGTGCCGGACAGCACCGGCGCGCCGAGAGCGGGCACGGGCGTCGCCGGGCGGACGTGGCTGACCGCCGCGGGCGCGGCGGGCACGGCCAGGGCGACCATGCTGGCC
>JAOPYP010000028.1 GCA_025964635.1 Actinomycetes bacterium
GCGCGCCCGGCTGGCCCGCCCCGCACCGGGAGCCGCCCGGCTACCCGGCCGTGCCGCCCGCCCGGGTCTGGACCGGCCAGGGTGACTGGCCCGGCGGGCTCTATCAGCGGCTGCTGGAGAAGCGCATCGTGATGGCGTCCGGTCTCCTGGACGGTCCGGCGGCGAGCGTGCTCAGCGCCCAGCTGCTCACTCTGGACGCCGAGGGGGACGGCCCGGTCCGGCTCGAGCTTCAGGGCCTGGACGCCGAACTGCCGGCCGCGCTGACCATCATGGGCGTCCTGGACGTGCTCCGCGTCCCCGTCAGCGGGTACGTGGCCGGCCAGCTCAGCGGGCCGGCGCTGGGCGTGCTGGCCGCGTGCGGGAAGCGCCGCGGCTACCCCAGCGCGGTGCTGGCCCTCACCGAGCCGACGCTGAACCTGGACGGCACGGCCACCCAGGTACGGTCCCAGGAGGAGCAGGTCGAGACCATGGTCGACACGCTGTACATCCGTCTGCCGAGGTGACCGGCCGCGAAGTGGACGAGATCCGGGCGGATGCCCGGCAGGGGCGGTTCCTGACCGTTCCCGAGGCGGTCGCCTACGGTCTCCTCGACGGTCAGGCCGGGCCTGGCGACAGACGGGGTGAGCAGGGCTGAAGCAGCAGTCGCCGCGGCAGGCGCCCGCGGCGTTCATCCGGGCGAACACCTGGCTGGCCGCGCCGCCGCTGCTGCCGGAGATCCGGCTGTACCTGGCCCGGGACGCGTTCGGGCTGTGGGAGCGGATCGAGCGGGACACCGGGCAGGAGCAGCTGCCCCCGCCGTTCTGGGCGTTCCCGTGGGCCGGCGGCCAGGCGCTCGCCCGGTACCTGCTCGACCATCCGGACTGTGTCCGCGGCCGGATCGTGCTCGACCTCGCGTCCGGATCAGGCCTGGTGGCGATCGCAGCGGCCGCGGCGGGCGCGGCGTCGGTCACCCCGAGCGACACCGATCCGCTCGCCGCGGCCGCGATCACGCTCAACGCCGGGGTGAACCGGGTCCGCCTGGAGCCCACGGTCGGCGACCTCCTGGACGGCCCCGGGCCCGGTCAGGAGCCGGCGGATCCGGTGCCGGACGTCGTGCTGGCCGGGGACGCGTTCTACGACCGGGACATGGCCAGCCTGATGCTGCCATTCCTGGAGCGGACCAGCGAGGCGGGTGCGCTGGTGCTGGTCGGCGACCCGGGCCGGGCCTACCTGCCCCGGGACCGCTTCACGCAGGTGGCCGCCTACGACGTCCCGGTCGAACGCGTCATCGAGGACGCGGACATCAAGCCCACCACGGTCTGGCGCCTGCGCTGAGCAACGCGGCATCCCCGCCTGTGCCGAGGGCGGCGGGTCTACGGCACCAGGAGAAGCCGGCCGAGGACCGCCCGGTCCTCCAGCAGGCGGTGGGCCTCCGCCACGTCCGCCAGCGGCAGGCTGGTGGTGACCGCCCGCAGGTCGCCCGCCTGGAACAGGCCGACGAGCTCGGTGAGGTCGAGGCGAGCCTGCGCCGTATTGGCCGCGCGCCAGGCCAGCAGCGAGAACCCGGCGGCCGACTTCAGCCCGAACAGGCTGGTGACCGGCAGGCTGGTCAGGTCACCGGCCGAGGCGCCGAAGACGACGGCCCGGCCGAAGGGGGCCAGCAGGCCCACGCTCTGGTGCAGCACCTCACCGCCCACGGCCTCCAGGACCAGGTCGGTACCGGCGGGCGCGGCCGCCCGAACCTGGGCGGCCCAGTCCGGCTGAGTGTGGTCGATGACCACGTCAGCGCCCAGCTCCTTCAGGAACCCGAGCTTGGCCGCGGAGGCGGTAGCGATGACCGTGCCCGCGCCCTGCCGCCGGGCCAGCTGGACGGCGACATGGCCGATCGCGCCCGCGCCCGCGGTGACCAGGACGGTTTCTCCCCGGGCCAGCCGCCCGGTCCGCAGCGCGCCGAGGGCCACGGCGCCGACCGTCGGCACCATGCTCGCGGCGCCGGCGCCGAGCTCGCCCGGCACGCTGACCAGCCAGCTGGTGTCGGCGACGACGTAATCGGCGCAGGCGTCCTCCAGGAGGACGGCCACCCGGGTCCCGGCCAGGGCGGGATCCGCGCCCGGACCAGCCTTCTCGACCGTGCCGACCACGTCCCCGGTCAACGTGCCGGGGAGCGGTCGGAACCAGATCGAGTCCGCCGAGGTCTCGCGGCGGAGCTGGACGTCGACGTAGTTGACACCGATGGCCTCGGTGCGGAGCAGCACCTGGCCGGGGCCGGGATCGGGGATGTCAGCGTCCTCGATGACCAGGACATCAGGGCCCCCGTGGGCGTGGTAGCGCACGCGTCGCATGAATACTCTCCAGGTAGTTGGCGTTCCGGAGCGATCGCCGCAGTGGACGTCCGGGAGCGATCGTCCCGGCTAAACTGGACCGATAGTCAACTTGGCTCAACGTACTGGACCGGCGGTCCACTTGTCTACTGGAGAGAGCCATCGTGGTGAGTGCGGGACAGCGCGAGCGGGCCGACGCCGCGCGCAACCGGCGCGCGATCCTGGCCGCCACGGAGCAGCTGCTGGCCACGCACCGGCCCCAGGACATTTCGATGGAGCAGGTCGCCGCGGCCGCGGGCGTGGGTAAGGGAACGGTGTTCCACCGGTTCGGCAACCGGATGGGCCTGATGTACGCGCTCATGGTGGAGCGCGCCCAGTCGCTGGAAGAGGCGGTCACGACCGGGCCGCCGCCCCTGGGCGAGGGTGCCCCGGACCGCGAGCGGCTGCTGGCCTTCCTGGACGCGATGGTCGGGGTGGTCAGCCGCAACAAGAGCCTGATGGCGGAGCTTGCCTACTCCGGCGCCGCGCTGCCGCCGGCCAGGCAGGA
>JAOPYP010000039.1 GCA_025964635.1 Actinomycetes bacterium
GGCGGCGCCCGGCGCGCCGGGCGGCACGGACGCGGCGTTCCTGCGCCGGCCGATCGCCGCGCCGGTCGCGAGGTGCGGTCCGGTCATGCCCGGGACGCACGTCGTGACGCTGCCGGGCGCGCTATCAGCGGCGCCCGACCGGAACGGGCGGTAGTGCGCCGGGGTACGCAGGGCAGCATTGCTGGCTCCTTATACAGGTGGCCTTCAGCCGGGGGGCGATGACATCGACCGTCCCCTGGCGGGGCCTGGAAGTCCCGAATTCTACTCTTAGACCGGTCACCGAAGGTTCGCGCCCGCACACCTGCGGGCGCGCCGCGAGCGCAGTATCCACAGCCAGGATCGCACCCGTCCGGGCTCACCTGCTCAGTCCCCCGGCTGCGGCCAGTAGAGCGCGGTGGCGTCGTCGCGGGCCTTGGAGCGGGGCCAGCGGGTCCCGTCCGGGTCGCTGTCCTCGGCCGCCCGGACCTGGCGGATGAGCCCGGCCGGCCCCTCGTCCCGGATGACGGTGACCAGGGCGGGCCAGCTGATCAGGTGGTACACCTCGGTGATGCGGGCGGCGCCGTCGCTCAGGAGGGCGATCCCGCGCAGGCCGTCTGGCGCCAGCACCGTGGTGCTGGCCTGCCGGGCCGCGTCCGGGTTGGTGCTGGCGGCGCGGTGCCTGTCGGTGAGCACGACCGGGTCACGGCCCTCCCCGTAGTCGGCCACGATGCTGGAGTCCGACAGCGCGAGCAGCTCGAACCCGTCCTGGCCCGCCCGGACGGCGGTCACGGTGGCCGCCGGGGTGCGGAGGCTGGCCAGGTCACAGGTGTTCTCGTGCCGGGCCCGGACTTCGGCGATCGCCCAGGCCAGCGCGTCGCCGAGCGGCGTGGGCGGATCAGCGGTGATGGCCCCCAGGAACACGGTACCCAGGGTCCGGGCGTACCAGGCGACGCCGTGCAGGCATCCGGTGCCGGCTCCGCGCGGGGTCGTGGTACAGCCATCCAGCAGCACCGCGGCACCGGCGGCGGCCGCCGCGAAATCCTCGTTGGGCCAGCCCGGCGTGCCGGGGTCGGTGGCCAGCGCGATGCGCATCCGCCGCTGCTCCTCAGATGTTCCGGGGCTCGATCGGTTCTTCGGCGTAGCCGCCGCCGGGGGCGGGATCGACCCGCCAGGCGCGTTTCCCGGGCCGGATGCTGACCGCCTCGTGCAGCGTGGTGCCCAGGTAATGCAGCCCGGTGTCATCGTCGGTGGCGTAGCCGCCGGGCAGGACCCCCTGGGCGACCATGGCCCGGTACACCTCGCGGCGGGGCTGGCCAGGGAAATCGTCATGCACGCCGTTACTGTAAGGGAGCAGGGCCAGGCCGCCGGTGAACGGGTCGAGACGGTCGCTGAAAGAGTCGGTGGGGCCGCCCCTGTGCCAGCACAGGCTGCCGGCGCTGGCCCCGGCCAGGACCACCCCGGCCGCCCAGCAGCGGCGCAGGATCCGCGGCAGGCCGTAGGCCCGCCACACGGCCATCAGGTTCACCACGCTGCCCCCCTCGACCAGGATGAGGTCCTGGCTGAGCAGGTGCGCGGCGACATCGGGGACGCTCGGCTGGGTGAACAGCCGCAGCACGCTCAGGTGCGCGTCGGTGCGCCCCGCGAACTTGTCTTCGCAGAAGTCGATGGCCGCCTGGGCGTCGCCGACCGCGGTGGGGACGTAACACACCTGCGCTTGCCCGGCACCGGCCGCGCGGGCCCGGGCGGCGCCCAGGCCGAAGGCGTGCTCGACCAGCGCGAACGAGTTCCTCTCACCCGCTCCGGAATCCAGGACACCGGAAAACGCGAAGATCTGCCGGAGGGGAGAGGCCACCGGCCCAGCCTAGGGGCCGCCGTCTGCTTAGGCTGGACGCATGCTTCCCACCAGTCACCTGCTCGCGTTCGCGCTCCTCTCGTTCGTGCTGATCATCATCCCGGGCCCTAACGTTCTGTTCGTGGTCAGCCGCTCGCTGATGCTCGGCCGGGTGGCGGGCGTCGGCACCGCCGCTGGCGGCCAGATCGGCGTCTACCTGCAGGTCGTGGCGGTAGCGTTCGGAGTCGGGGCGCTGGTGGAACGGTCGGTGGCCATCTTCACCGCGATCAAGCTGGCCGGCGCCGCTTATCTCGTCTACCTCGGCGTGCAGGCCATCCGGCACCGCGGCTCGCTGCGCGAGGCGCTGGACGTCGCGGCCGAGCCCAGGAGCTTCGGCCGGATCCTGCGGGACGGGATCGTGGTCGGGGTAAGCAACCCCAAGGTGATCGTGTTCTTCACGGCCGTCCTGCCCCAGTTCGTGAATCGCCCGGCGGGGCACATCCCGGTCCAGATGCTGCAGCTGGGGGCGGTCTTCGCGGCCATCGCGGTGGTCTGCGACAGCACCTGGGCGCTCGCCGCCGGGACGGGCCGGGCCTGGCTGGCCCGCTCCCCCCGCCGGCTCGAGATGGTCGGCGGGGCCGGCGGCCTGGCGATGATCGGCATCGGCGCCAGCCTGGCCCTCACCGGCCGCAAGGACTGACCGGCCTGCGCGGGTCAGGCCGGGCCGGCGTCCCGGGGCCCGTCCCGGGGCCCGGGCCGTCAGGCCGGGTCGTGCGTCACCCGGTAGCTGAGGTACGCGAAGTAGTCGTCGCGGTCCACCCCGGTGAGGGTCAGCTGGGACGAGAGCAGCCGGCGCGGCAGCAACGGTGCGCCCGCGCCCAGCGCCACCGGGGCCACGCTGAGCAGGATCTCATCGAGCAGGCCCTCGTCCGCGAACTGCCCGGCCAGGTCACCCCCGCCGACCAGCCAGATGTTCCGCCCGCCCGCCGCCGCGGTCATCTGCTGGTGCACATCCCGGACATCCGCCTGGGTGAACGCCAGGGTGGCGCCGGGCACCGCCGGCAAGTCCCGGTGGGTGAACACCCAGCAAGGAACGGCGCCGTAGTACTTCTGCCAGCTCGAGGGATCCTCGAGCAGCCGTTCGTGGTTGAGGACCCACTCGTACGTGGTGGCGCCCATCGCCATCGCGCCGACCCCGGCCATGAAGGGCCCGAAGCGGACGTTCCCCGCATCGCCGCCGGATCCGACCTCGAACAGCCAGTCGAGCGAGTTCCCGGGATCGGCGATGAATCCGTCGATGCTGGTCGCGGTGTAGTACTGCGTCGTGGCCACGCGGCCAGCTAAGCACGGCCCGCCGACAATCCGCGGGCCGGCCGCCCCGCCACCTCGTCCTATCCGGTCTTCACGTCGGTCGGGGGCGCAGGCCGTGGAGTGCGGCCTGGAGGATTGGTTCGAGGTAGCGGGTGTCGCCGTGGATCGTGGCGATGGCGATGACCATGTCGAGGACCTGCTCGAGGGCGAGGTCGCCGCGGACCTCGTGAGCGCGCTGCGCGGCGGCGAGGAGCGGTCGGCCGGCGGCGATCACCCGGGCGCGGTTGCTGTCGAAGAGGGGGTTGCTGCGGTCCGTGTGCTCGAGCAGTTCGGAGGCGATGTGGCGCTTGCTGGTGCTAAAGGCGAAGAACCGGTGCAGCCAGGCCGTGAGAACCGCTCCGGGCGTCTCGCCGTCGACGGTCCCGGCGGCCTTGCAGATGGCGTTGACCTCGTCGGTGTAGAGGGCCTCGAGGAGTTCCCGGCGTCCGGGGAAGTTGCGGTACAGGGTCGCCATGCCGACTCCCGCGCGTCGCGAGATCTCGGCCATCGATATTTCGGCCTCCGGGTCGGCGAATGCGCTACGGGCGGCCGCAAGGATCTTCTCGCGGTTGCGCTCGGCGTCGGCTCGTCTTGTGGGTGCCGGGAACTGGTCCAGGGGCATCGGGACTCCAAGTGGACAGGCTATCCGGTATCCGCTACCGTGGATGTGGATAGGTTATCCGATTCCAGGCGGAGCTGAATCCCGCCCACATGCCGCGACTGACTCGCGGCGACTCAAGGAGTTCCCCATGGACTACCGGCCTCTGGGACGGACCGGCGTCTCGGTCAGCCAGATGTGCCTAGGCGCGATGATGTTTGGCGCCTTCGGCAACCCCGATCACGACGACGCGGTCCGGATCATCCACAAGGCGGTGGACGCCGGGATCAACTTCATCGACACCGCCGATGGCTACTCCGCCGGCGAGTCAGAGCAGATCGTCGGCACGGCGCTGGCCGATGGACGGCGCGAGAACGTGGTGCTCGCGGTCAAGTTCGGCCCTCCTTTCGACGAGGATCCCAACCACCGCGGAGCATCCCGGCGGTGGATCACCGAAGGGGTCGAGGGCTCGCTGCGCCGGCTTCGAACCGACTGGATCGACCTCTACCAGGTAGGCGTTCCCGATCCGAACACCGATATCGACGAGACCCTCAGCGCCCTGTCTGACCTCGTGCAAGCCGGCAAGATCCGATCCTTCGGCGCGTCAAAGGTCCCCGCCTCTGAGATCGTCGAGGCTCAGTGGGTCGCCGATCGCCGCGGCCACGGACGTTTTCGCACCGAACAGCCCCCCTACTCCATGCTGACCCGGGCGATCGAATACGACGTGCTGCCGACCTGCCAGCGCCACGGAATGGGCGTCATGACCTACAGCCCACTGGCAGGCGGCTGGCTGTCAGGCAAATACCGCAAAGGCCAGGAGGTCAGTGGGCCAGGCTCCGCCGCGCGGTCGCGTCGCCTTCCAGCGCGCTATGACGCCAGCGACCCGTCGAACGCCGCGAAACTCGACGCTGCCGACGCGCTCGGCGCGCTCGCCGACGAGGCCGGGCTGACCCTTATCCAGATGGCAGTCGCGTTCGTCACCCGCCACCCCG
>JAOPYP010000042.1 GCA_025964635.1 Actinomycetes bacterium
CAGCTCGCTGGCCTCGGCGCGCAGGTCGGTCAGAGCGTCGTGTACCTGGCGGCGCAGCGTCCCGGGCCGGTTGTCGGTAAGCCAGGAGCGATCCGGGCCGCGGTCGGCGCCCACCTTGTTCCCGACGATCAGCCCATCGGGGTAGGGGTGCAGGGCCGCGGCGATGAGCTGGTTGACCGTGCGGGGGCCGTAGGCGTTGGCCGTGTCGAGGAAGTTCACGCCGAGCGTGACCGCCTCGCGCAGGACCGCGACCGCGTTGCCAGGGTCGTCTGGATGGCCCCAGACGCCCGGCCCGGCCAGCTGCATCGCGCCGTAACCAATCCGGGTGACCGCGGTGTCCACGTCGAGACGGTGCGCAGGGACATCGCCTGCGGGCTGAGTGCTTGTCATGCCGGTATTCCTCCTTGGCGAGTGGCGTCGACGAGAGCGCCAGGCCAGTCGTGCAATAGGGCTGTCCCCGAGGCCCGGAGCGGACCCACCCGACCGTGCGGCAGTTCGCTACGTAGCTGCGGCGGCCGCGAGCTGCGTTACGGCTGCTTGAGGCAAAGAACGTGCCCAATGCTGCCGCGAGCGCGACTAATCAGCTCCTGGCAGCCGCTGTGGATGGCTGCTACCTCGCTCGCTCCCCAACATCACTGTCATTACCGGGTCACGCGGGTTTCGGTGCCCGCGACGGCGTTGCCCGGATCGGTGTTGATCAGGCTGAACGAGTTCCCGGATGGGCTGACATACACATTGAAGTGGAACACGCTGCCGGCGGCGTGGAACACGAGCGTCCCGATGCAATCGGCGTTGATGGTGTAGGTCGAGGTGTCGGGCGTGTTGCTGCCCGCCACGACACCGTTATAGACGGCGGTGATCACGCCGTGGCCGGTGCCCTTGCCGTTGAAGGTGTCGAAGCCGGCCTCGGACGCCGGGGTGCTCTTGCTCTTGGAGATCTGCCAGCTGATGTAGCCGAAGGTGTAGGTGCCGCTCAGCGTCGCGTTGCTGCACGAGGGTTTCGCGCCGGTCGCGGCGTTGGGGGCTGCGCTGGCGGTTCCGGTGAGCACCACGGCCCCGGCTGCGGCCAGGGCGGCGCCGACCGAGGCCAGGACCGTGCTGCGGCGGCGCGGGCGGATCCTGGAGATGACTGATCGTGACATTGATGACTCCTTCGCGTGCAGATCGGTCGTGCGGGCCAGGCAGGCCCGTCCTGCCGGGTCTCTGACGCGCCTTTTCGGTTTCGGATTTGTGCGGCACTCCCGATGATCGCTCGTACGCGGTCCCCAAGCATTGTCGCCAGCAGCCATCCGCGCCCCCGGTAGACCGGGGGGCGGTATTCTTGCTAGCTGCAATGGGTGCCCTCTCGCTGAATGCCCCGCCGCGCGCCAAAGCGTCACAGAGCTACGACCGAATGGCGTCCAGTTCGTGGGAGAGAACGACCCCTCAGATATTTGTGCGGCATATCAGAGACCCGCCATATGGGTGACACGCCGGATACCTGTTCGGCACCCCAGTGAACGCTCAAGCGTCAGCCAACGCTCCCCGTCCTGATCACACGTGCCCCTGCTCCCGATAGGTGCCAACTCCAGGACCGGACCTGTTCAGTCAAGGCCGCCTCCGCGTGTACGTCCGCCAGGCCGTTCTACCGATGTCCTTGCCCTGCGGTCACAGACGGCCTTGACGGGTTCCGCCGGCCCCGGACAATCCGGGAACGGGAGCAGGGACGCCATTCCCCTCGGCTAATCCCGGTGACCGTTGCATGTCAGGCGGCCCAGGGATTCATGCTTTTTCGCACCAGCCGACCGGCGTTGGCGCCGTTACGGCGGAGGCGCCAGCGGGAGCGAAGGCGAGCGCCGCTGAGTCGGGCGGCGCAAGCGGCCCCGGCGGCTTGCCGGCAGCAACGACAGGCATCCACGATTGGTCATTACAGATAATCTGCGGGGATAGCCAAACCCTGGGGCTATTTCGCTATCCGGCGCAGGCCTGGGTCCAGCCGCCCGGCTCAGGAGCTAGATCACCCGCATATCGCCGATGAGAGTGCGTTTATTCAGTGATCTTCGCGACGAGACTTCTTGTGGCCTGGGATGCCGTCCCTCCCTGCAGTGCTGGCAAGTCCCGTCCACGAGATGCTCGATCGTGACATCTGTGCGCACCGATCACCGATTCACGTGATGTCGTCATGTTCGGATAGCAGCCGTAGCGACGGCGATGCCGATGATGACCAGAGCGGCGCCGGCTTGCGGCGATCACGCGCGATGCTGGGAGTGTTGAGAGCCGGACAAGGATAAGCGCTGCCGCAGCCATTAGTCGCCACCATGTCAGTCGGTCCATGACTGTGCGGGTGTACCAACCTTCACGGAACAACCGGTCATGGGCCGGTGTCAAAGCGGCTCTTCGGCTCTACGTATGTGTGACGGGCCTGGGTCTGTTGATACTGACCGCCTCAGCCACTTCGCTGAGGTCGTTGTTCAGCTGATGATCCCGCCCGGGCAGCCGGTGCACCTGCGCCTGCGGGATCACCAGGGCATACAGGTCGGCATGCGAAGGCGGGGCAGTCTCATCCTGGAGTCCGTGGAACACATGCACCCGCACATCTTGTGGCAGCCTCGCGCCGAGGTCGCTCGTCAGCTCGAACTCGTCGCTGGGCCAGCCGCCCTCGCCGACGAACGGAGCGGCGATCAGCACGATCGCCGCGAGTCCCCTCTCCGGCGACTGCTCGGCGAGCGCATTGATGAGGATTGTCGCGCCCACCGAATGACCGGCCACGACCGCGCCGTCGTCCAAGTCCGCCATCTCACGTCGGATCGCCGCGCTCCACCGGGCGTAAGTCGGGTGACCCTCGTCGGGCATACGCGGGTAGCGGACCTCGTGCTCAGCCCCGAGCTCTCGCCTCAGGCTTTCGACCAGCTTGTCGTCCCATTCGTCGTGCGCGCCCGCGCCGCCGCCCTGGATGAACAGGATCTGCCGAGTGCCTGTCATGGCGATCCCCCTTCACGCCTTCGTGACGACCCGATTCGATACCCACCGCCGGCCGGAGTCAATCCCGGGGCGCGGGCAAGTCTCGTCGAAGGCCACGACGGCTTCGCCGCGAACATCCTCATTTGACCCTATGAGGGCCGGGCCCCCGTCCGCCCGCGGCCGGGTGAGTTGCTGTACTTCCGTGCTGTACCGCTGCCATCCGCGCCAGGGGCACCAGTCGTGGCCCCAGCTGCAGCCCTGACCAGTGCCAACCCTCTAAGCCAGGTTACAAGTGCGTCGTTCGGAGCGCGTCCGGTCAAGCAGGCCCCAGCAGCCGGCCCCTCGCCGCTCCGCGCAACCTCCCCCCGCTTCAGGCCCCAGGCAGAACCTGGCTCGCCGGCAAACACCCCGCCCGGCGCGCCCGGCGTTGTACATCAACTTCCTCTTCTGCGTGATGAGATGAGCGCGTTCCTTTGATCTTCTTGGTATTGCGGATGGAGTCCGCAGCGCCGCTCAGGAACCGGGGCTTGGCTGCAGGCACCGCGGACCGGGATGGTCAGGCATTTGGCCCGGCTTAATCGTTTGCTCTCAGGACTGCCACGGGACACGGTAGAGGGTAGTCAGATTGGGCCGAGCATGACGGGGCCGCGCCGGGCGTGAGAGCTGGCTTGGCCATCGTCACGGTGCCGGGTGTATCAGACCGGCCCCGGCGGACTCTGTCAATACAGTAAGCCATATCTGTCAGCGGGAGGAGGTGCCGTCATGGCGTTCACACAGGGCCGGTATCAGCCCCACGCTTTGCGTGGTCCGCAATGGCGGCAGGCACCGCTGAACGGCATCACAATCGCCGGGTTCCGGGGTTAAGAGCCTCCAGCTCGTGGCAGGCCCGGGACCGCAGCGGCCTAGTGCTCTGATGCGTATCCAAGCTCCGATGGCTGGACGTCTTACCGGCCGCAGGCCAGCCCGGACGGCATAGGGATACCGATCAGCTCACCGAATCGGGTGGAACTTGCCCGGCGCCGGGCGACGCTCAGATATCCGCTTATCCCGGATGAGTTCGGCCACCGGTAGCCACCTGCACCGAAGCAATCATTCTGGCTATCCGCGCCCGTCGTTGCGCTCTACGCGATGGCCTGTACCTGACCCTGATCATCAGCGCGGACCGCATCCGCCCCGTCCGGGGCGCAGGCACGGGTCACATTCCGCTGGCGTGCCGCAGGCGCGCTGGCTCTCCCATCCATCAAGACCACGGAAAGGAGGTGAGTCACGTGTATCAGCCCCCATATATGGCCAGCCAGCTCGCAAATGAACGACGCCGCGAGCTGCTGGCGCAGGCTGAACAGCAGCACCACCGGGCGCGAAAGCGCGCGCTGGCCAGGGCATCACGGCGCGCCGAGCGGGCCCAACGGCGGATGCGCCGTGCCGTCCGTAAGGTCCTGCGGCTGCGCGCGGGACTGGGACAATGACGGCGCTGCCGCCCAGCCGGTCACGCACGCACGACGTGCGCGGCCGGGTAGAGCCCAGCCCACTGCGGGCACCCGCGGTGCAAGGCGCCCCGCCCCCAGATCACGGAGGCGGGGCGCTTTGCCGCGGGAACCCACTAGCACCGGCCGGGACGGCCGGGCTGAGGATGCCGGTCATCAGGGTGCCTGCGCGGGCGTGGCGGCGGGCAGCGGCTGATCGTCGGGGCGGTGGTCGCCGGGGTCGATGGCGCGGATGATGCGCCGGCCGATCTCGCGCAGCTGCCGGGACTGGGTCTTGGTCAGCGGGTCGAAGACCAGGCGGCGGACCTCCTGAACATGGCCGGGCGCGGCCTCGGTCACCTTCGCCCGGCCCTGGCCGGTCAGGATCGCCAGGGTGTAGCGGCCGTCGGCCGGATCGGGGGTTCGCCGCACCCAGCCGCGCTGCTCCAGCCGGGCGGCGACCTGGGACAGGCGCGGCAGCGAGCCCTCGGCCTGCGTCGCGAGTTCGCTCATCCGCAGGGTGCGGCCGGGCGCCTCCGACAGCAGGGCCAGCACCTGGTACTCGAAGTGGCTGAGCCCGGCGTCGCGGCGCAGCTGCGCATCGAGCGCGGCCGGCAGCCTGACCAGCGTGCTGGCCAGGGCGCGCCAGGCCTGACCTTCCTCGGCGTCGAGCCAGCGGGGGTCCTGCGGGGCATCCATGAGAACAGGATAACTTAAAGTTTGAAGTGATCCAGCACTCTCATCACTTGCATCGTGAAGTGATAAGAAGGTACTGTCAGTTAACGCGTTAAGTCAGTAGAGCGCCTCGTCCTCGTTGATGCGCCAGAGCCGCTGGTGCCGTACATCGAGCGCGGTCGTCCATGAATGAACCCATCGAAGGAAGCAATCATGACCGCCACTGTCAGTCTGAGTGTCGCAGCCCTGACCATCGACAGCGCCGATCCCGCTGCCCTGGCGGACTTCTGGGGAAAGGCCCTCGGCCGCCCGGTCAGCCCGGGCGCGGTCGCCGGGGACACGGCGGTCGACGCCACCGGCCCCGAGAGCGGCCCCCGGATGCTTCTCCGCAATGTCCCCGAGCCCAAGGGGATCCATCTTGTCCTGGTCACCGAGCACTACGACGCGGAGATCGAGAGGCTGACCGGCCTGGGCGCCAGGCCGCTCAACGAGATCAGGCTCCCGGCGGTCCGCTCGGCGCTCATCACCTACACGGTCAGGCAGACCACGTTCGCCGACCCGGAGGGCAACGAGTTCGATCTGGTGATATGGCAGCAGCAGCCCGAGCAGATGCCGAGTCCGGGCACTGACTGAGGCCCCATCGATGATCTTGGACCGGCGGCCACCGCCGGCGGCGGCCGCCGGTCCAAGATCATCAAAACTGGCCGAAGGGACCAGCTGTGAACTATCGGTGCTTCGTCTGCCCCGGATCTGACCCAGGACAGCCACCGGAACGCGGTATACGAGCTGGGCGGTCCGCCATTCACCATGGACGACGTGGCCGAGGCGGTCTCGAGAGCTACCCGGACCCGCCTTGAGTACCGGAACGTCTCGCCAGGGGAACTGCGGGACATCCTTATAGCTGCCGGCATGGACGCAGACCACGCCTCCTTCGTCGTGCGAAGCGAGGAAGCCATCGCCCGCGGCGACGCCCGCACCGACAGCCACGACCTGGGCCGCCTCATCCGGCGGGAACCCACTCCGCTGGCACAGGTGATAGCCGCTGCTGCCTGACGGGAGCAGGCGGCGCATTTCTGCCTGCGCTTGACGAGCTCATAGCGGCTCGCCCGGCGGGGAGACCGGCAGCGAAGGCATCGCCTGCCCCAGTGCCATCCGCAATCTCTGCACCATCCAGCACGGAAAGGACATCACCAATGCAGCACGTGAATCAGCAGGGAACTACGAGGCGGACGATGCTCCGCGCCGGGGCGGCTGCCGGGACGGCTGCGGCTCTCGGCGCCGCCGGGTTGTTCGCGACCGGGACGGCGCGCGCGGCCTCGGCGGCGGGCAGCGGGACGCGGGGGCTTCCCTACCCGTCGGATGTCACGGACACTTCTCACTGCACTCCCGAGGCCGCCGGGATCTTCCGCGGCTTCTTCACCGCCAAAAGCGAGCACAACCTCGCCCGGCTCATGTCCTATTTCTCCACAGCGAACACCACCTACATAGACGCCTGCCTGGGTATCAGCCTGCTGGGCTGGAAGGCGGTGGACAGCACCTTCGCCTTGGCTTTCACGAGCGCGCCGTCCTCCGCGGTCTCCTATCCCCTGCGCATCGTCGGTGACACAGGAAGCGCCGCGGTCGAGCTCGTGGACACCCCCGATTTCTTCGTGCCCCAGGAGCTCCGGGCCCTGTCCTCCGTCACCTTCGACAGCAACCACAAGATCATCCGCTGGGTCGACTACTGGGATGGCCGCAGCGCCCTCATCCAGAACGCCATCACCAGCAGCTACCCCGCCGACTTCAGGGATTCCGAGCAGAACGCGGATCCCGCCGTCGTCCAGGTCACGCAGAAGCTCCAGGCCGCGTTCGCGGCGGGCGACGCCGCCGCGGCCGTCGCGCTGATGTCCTACGACGTGGTCCATGAGGACATGGCCGCGCACACCCTCGTCCGCGGCCAGTTCCAGGCCCAGCGCTACTACACCCGGGCGCTCGGGCAGCTCCCGTACGGCCCGGGCGCCGCGCTGGTTCACGCCGAGGGCAGTCGCCAGGGCGGCGGCTACGAGTGGTCGGCGGCCCCGGACGCCGCCCCGATGCGCCGCGGCCACACCTGCGTCGAGCTCGACGAAGCCGGCAAGATCAGCCGCCTGACCGCCATCTACGACTCCAGCCTCCTGAGTTACGCCGCCTATCAATCCCTGGCCGGCCTGGCCGCGGAGGCGCCCCTGTCCTGAGGACTGCAGCAACTGCCAATCAAGTGAAAAAACAAACGAAAGGATCTGAACACATGCCCACCGACACCCAGCACTCCCACAGTAACGAGCAGCAGCAGATGGATGCAGTCGTCATCCAGGCCAGCGGGCCGCCAGCGCAGTCGCTGGCCTATCGTTCCGAACCGGTGCCGGAGCCGGGTCCGGAGGAGGTGCTCGTCGAGGTACACGCAGCAGCGGTGAACCCGCTCGACGTCGCCAATGCCCTGGGTCTGCTCGCCTTGCGACTGTGCATCTCGCCGGCGCGCGCGGCCAGGCAGCCGGACATTGCCGCGAGGCTGCGGCGGCGTCCGCGTCGTCATCGCACGGTGCAGAGAGTGCTCGCTTCGCTGCCCAGCCTGGATCTGGATCGGGCAGAGCGAGTGACACATCACTGGCGGCCGGGAACACTCAGACGATGACCGGCGTCCCGGCTGACACCCTGTACCACCGATGGCTTGGGTTCCACGCTCCCGCCATGCGGCGCGCGGTCACGGTGCTCTTCGCCGGGCTGATCATCGCTCTCGCCGTCCTGCCGTTCGCGCAGTGGGGGCTGGCACTGGTCGGAGGCTGGGACGCCGCTGCGCTCACCTTCCTGCTGACCACCTGGCCGGTCATTATCCGGGCCGACAGCTCGCGCGCGGCGCAGCTTGCTGCCCGCGAAGACGAAACGGAGGGCTCCGCAAGGGCACTGCTGGTCGGGGCCAGCGTCGCCAGCCTCCTGGGGGTGGGTTACACGCTGCACCTGGCGGGCCGGGAAAGCGGCGCGCAGCGGGCGCTGCTGATCGGCGCTGCCGTGCTGACCGTCGTGCTGTCGTGGACCGTGATGAACACGGTCTACACCCTGCGCTACGCCGACGAGCACTTCCGGTCCAAGGCCGGGGGCATTGCGTTCGGGAACCAGGACGGGCACGAGCGGCCCAGCTACCGCGACTTTGCCTATGTCGCCTTCACCATCGGCATGACCTACCAGGTGTCCGACACGACACTGCGCGATACCCGGATCCGGCGCACCGTGCTCGCCCACGCGATCCTGTCCTACCTGTTCGGGGTGGTTATCGTGGCGGGTTCGGTCAGCCTCATCTCCGGCCTGATCCGCTGACCCGCCCGATCGCCGGCCGCTCCGCATCACCTGCCCCGCCGAAGAGGCTGGATTCGTGTCGAGGCCGAGTTCATCTGGCGAGCCGCAGCGCGCGTGCCGCCAGCAAACGCCGGGTCCCCGCGATGGAGAAATGCCACGACGCACCGCAACCCCGAAATCCCTCCCGGCCAGCTGCACGCCGACACCCAGAGCCGCATGTGGCATTACATGAGGTCGGCGGCGCCACCGCGATGGCCCATCCGGAGGTCGTGGACCGCCTCGCCATCCTCAACGTGGCCCTCCGACCTCCCCTGCGCCGCATGGCCTTGATCGACCATCGCGACGAGGCCGGGCTGCTCGTGCTCACCGACCCGGCGCTCTGGGGCGCACACCACGACCTGACAGGACCGGTCCCCATGTCGTGGCCAGAGGCACTCGAGCTGCTATCGGCCGAACCCGGCGAGCCCGTCACCTTCAGGGGCGCGCCTGAGCGGCAGTTCCTCGAGCGCCTCATCGGCGCTGGGGTACCGGCGGGGACGGCTGAGCTGCTCATCGCGCGGGAGTGGTCGATCCTCGCCGGCGAGAACGACTACACGACCGACACTTCCAGCAGATCACCGGCCACCCCCCGCGCCCGGTGGCCGAGTTCCTCCACGAGTACCGCGCTGAAATCGCCTGATGCCCGCGCGTCACCCTCACCCGATCCCGCCCGGCGGCTTCCTCGCCAGCACCGGCCTCGACCTCACACCCTTCCTGTAACCCCAGAATTAGACATGTTTAGTAGGGGTCTACGTCGGCGACGGCTTGGGCGAAAGCCCGCGGAGCCTCTTGCAGCAGGTTGTGCCCGCCGCCGCCCGAGATGCTCCGATGCGCGTACTTGCCCGAGAACTTTGCCCGATAGATGCCGGGATCGGGATGGGGCGCACCATTGGCATCACCTTCGAGGGTGATTGTTGGCCACGTCGTCGTCGAGCCTGCGGCGGTGCGGGCCACCAGGCGATCGAGCAGTTCGTCCGCGGCCGCCTCCAGGTCGGGACCTCGCGCAGCAGCGCGCCCTGCGCCACCCGCGCCACCGCGCGGATCCGGCTCAGCCGCCGCGGTGCGCGGTGCGGCGTTGGCGACAGCGAACGCGGCCAGCAGCATGAGGACGCTCAGATGCGGGACCAGCGTCCTGGGCCGCGTGGGCTAGTTCACGACCAGCCTGACGCCGAGCAGGGGTCGCGATCCCTGGCGTCACCAGCCAGGCCGGATCCAGACCCGGCCAGCGGCATCCGGAGACCTGGCCGACCTCGAACGGGCCAGACCAGGGACCACTGGGGTTGTACCCGCGCGAAACCCAGTGTTTTCCCTGGGGCGATGCAGCAGCTGAGATCGTAGCGTCGTCCCTGACACAACCCCCAGGGAGGCGGCAATGAGCACAACCGAGGACCGCGCAAGCAGCGAACTTCGTGACGGCTATGCCGACATCGGCGACCAGCGGCTCCATTACGTCGAGGCCGGCGAGGGACCGCTGGTCATCCTGCTGCACGGCTTCCCCGAGTTCTGGTACGGCTGGCGGCAGCAGATCAGGCCGCTGGCGGCGGCGGGATTCCGGGTCGTCGCACCTGACATGCGCGGCTACAACCTGTCATCGAAGCCAGATGGCGTCAAGGCCTACGACACCGGCCAGCTGACCGCCGACATCCGCGGTCTGATCCATGAACGCGGTGCCGAGTCCGCGCTGCTGGCCGGTCACGACTGGGGCGGAAGCGTCGCCTGGGCCACCGCGATGGCCCATCCGGAGGTCGTGGACCGCCTCGCCATCCTCAACGCGGCCCATCCGCGGAAGCTCTCGCAGGGACTGCACCACCCGGGTCAGCTCCGCAAGTCCTGGTACTTCTTCTTCTTCGACCTCCCGGACCTGCCCGAAAGCATCGTGCACGCCAACCACTGGCACTTCTTCCGGCACTTCCTGCACGACGCCCACCCGGCTTTTACGCCGGAGGAGATCGAACGCTACATCGAGGCGTGGTCACAGCCAGGCGCAGCCACCGGGATGATCAACTACTACCGGTCCTCGGTGCGGACCCCGCCCAAGAAGTCCGAAGCGGCGCTACGCCCGATCAAGGCGCCGACCCTGGTCATCTGGGGGGAGCGCGACCGCTACCTCGGCCCAGAGCTAGCCGAGCCCGACCACGATGATGTGCCCAACCTGGACCGCGTCGAGCGCCTGCCCGACGCGTCGCACTGGGTGCATCACGACGAGCATGAGCGCGTCAGCCAGCTGCTCATCGACTTCTTCGCCCCCGCCCTGCCAGCCGGGAACTAACAAGAGACTTGTCCCGGGTTCGCTGGCTCGGAGGACGGACCGGATCTGGAGGATTGCTACATGACTACGACAGCGACCCTGCAAGTCCACTTCCGACGTCCCGAGCAGAACAATAGCCCAGGCAAAGCAACAGCCTGCCAGGCACGATCGCATTCCGGGCGGTGGGCCACACTGGTGCGGCCAGCTCCGGCCACTAATGGCGACCCGTAGTCCGCCGAGCCGGGGCACTGGATCAAGGTCCTCGCCTGCTTGCCCTGCAAGGGCCACGCTCCCGGAAACGGTGTCGTTCGGGGTGGTCGGGGCCGGGGCGGTCCGCCCGCTGCGGGTCAGCGCCAGGGGGCCTGATGCAGTCCGCTTCCCGCCGTATCGCAGGCCAGGGCAGGCCGCGCCTGCCTGGTCTGAGCTTGGGCTTCAGAATGCCACGACCCGCCACGGATAAATGTGCTTCCAGCCGGGTGGTGCTGCATCAGTTGCGTCGGCCTCTTGCTGACCTGCGGTGGACCTTCAGGTATCTCGCGGAATGGTCCCGATGACGGCGAGAGGTCAAAGGCCCATTACCTGCGCAGTCCTGCTGAGACGACTGGTGCCGCAAAGGCCAGCTCCATGGCCTGCGGAACCGGCCGGTTCAGCAGGGCGCTGACGCCGGGGTACAGAGCCATGAACATCATGATGCACGTCGGCGGCTGCAGTGCCGGCCGGATCGGGGTGATACGCGCGACACCAGACCCAGATGGGGGTTGATGTCGGCGGGGGGATCGACCCCATATCCCCACATTGCTCTATGAGCTACTGCGCCGAAGTCGGCTAGCGCAGCGGGCGGAAGGCGGCGCGCAGCTCTTCCGAGAAGAGCCCCGGTTCCTCCCAAGCGGCGAAGTGACCGCCCTTGTCCACCTCGTTGAAGTAGATGACGTTGGGGTACGCCTTCTCGACCCAGCTGCGCGGGGTCCGCCAGATCTCCCCGGGAAACGTCGTGAAGCCGACCGGAATCGAGACCGGCGTGGGAGCCTGGCCGGCCGCACGAGCATTTTCTTGTCCTTCTTCCCAGTATGAGCGCGCAGCCGACGCCCCGGTGCCTGTCAGCCAATACAGGGTGATGTTGTCGGTGATGTGTTCCCGGGTGAGATTGCCCGAAGCCTGTCCGCCGACAAAACTGCGGGCGATCTTTTGGTAGCTGTCCGTATCGTGATCGATCATCCACGCCGCCAGCGCGATGGGTGAATCCAGGAGGGCGTAGCCAATCGTCTCCGGGCGCGTCGCCTGCTCCACGAAGTACCCAGCGCCGGTCGCGTGGAATTCGGCGAGCGCGTCGAGGGCGGCACGTTCTTCTGCCGAGGGCGGCGACTGGCTCAGGGCCTCGGCATCGCCCAGCGCTGGCGTGAGAAGGTTGGTGTGAATGCCGATCAGCCCGTCGAGTGAAAGGCGGCCCATCGCGTCGGTGACCTGGGAGCCCACGTCGCCCCCCTGCGCGACGTACCGGATATAACCCAGGCGCCGCATCAACTCCGCCCACGCCTGTCCGATACGGATGGGGCCCCAGCCGAGCTCGGTCGGCTCGTCAGAGAACCCGTAGCCGGGGATCGACGGCAGCACGAGGTGGAACGCGTCCTCAGCGCGGCCACCGTGCGCGGTCGGGTCGGTGAGTGGACCGATAGTCTCGAGCAGTTCGACGACCGAGCCCGGCCAGCCGTGCGTCATGATCAACGGCAACGCGTTCTTGTGTGCCGACTCGACGTGGATGAAGTGGATGTCCAGCCCGTCGATCTCGGTCTTAAACTGCGGCAGCACATTCAATCGCGCCTCGCACCGGCGCCAGTCGTACTCGGTCGCCCAGTAGCGCGCGAGATTCTGTATCGCCGCCAATTGCACACCCTGCGACCGATCGGTGACGAGTTCCCTGGTCGGCCAGCGCGTCGCATTGATGCGGCGGCGCAGCTCGTCGATCTCGCCCTGAGGTACTTCGATTCGGAACGGCCGGACCGCGCTCTCCGCGCTCGCAGTCGTGGTGTCGCTCATGATCGTGTCCTCCCCGTTCCCGTCCGCTGGGCATCTTGTCGATCGTCAAAATGTCGCGACATCGATCGAAGATCCCTCGATGAGCCTAGAGCCGAAGACTCCATGAAGCGAGGGGCGGCGCACGGCTCGCGCGCGCCGTTGGCGATCAGCAAATGACTCCCGGCGAAGCTTTCGCTTGGACACCGGGTGCATTCACCCAGCGGAACGAGATGCTGTACCCGCAGGTTATGGTGCCGTTGTTTCGGGGTCGGCCGGTCGCTGGGCCTGGTGCCGGGCGGGGGCCGGCTTGGCGGACAGTTCGCCGGGGGCGGGGCCAGGTGGTGGCTGCCTGGCCGGGTCGGGTCCGTAGGCGAAGCCTGCTATCGCACTGAGCGCGGCGAACGCGGCCGCGGCGAGCAGGACGTCGTTGAGCCCGCTGGCGGTGCCGGCGCGGGCGTCGTGAGTGACTGCGGCGCGCGCGGCGGGCGGGACCCCGGCGGCTACGCGGGTGCCG
>JAOPYP010000055.1 GCA_025964635.1 Actinomycetes bacterium
GGGGGTGCCTGAAGGAAATGTGCTATAACGTTTCAAAGTATGTGGAAGCAGTGTCGAGCGAAGTCACGACCCTGTCAATAGACGTCCGCGGCGATGCCCCGAATCGTTACAGACAGGTTTCCCGGCCGCTATTGTCCTGGCCAAGCGTCTGGTTGACGCGTTCCGGCGCTCCGCACGACACTGACCGCACAGGAGGAGCCGTGGCGGACACGCCGGTCAGTATCAGGGAGGTCGCCGCCCTTGCCGGCGTCTCGCTCGGCACTGTCTCCAACGTGCTCAACCGCCCGGAAGTGGTGGCCGAACCGACCCGCACCCGGGTCCAGGCGGCCATCAAGCAACTGGGCTTCATCCGGAACGAGTCGGCCCGCCAGCTCCGGGCCGGCCGGAGCCGCACCATCGGGCTGGTCGTCCTGGACGTGGCCAACCCGTTCTTCACCGACGTGGCGCGGGGCGTGGAGGACGAGGCCAGCGAGGCCGGGCTGGCCGTGATCCTGTGCAACAGCGACGACCAGAAGGCCAAGGAGTCCCGCTACCTCGAGGTGCTGGAGGAGCACCGGGTCCAGGGCATCCTGATCACCCCCGTGTCCGGGGCTGACAAGCGGCTGGCCAGCGTGCAGCGCCGCGGCACCCCGGTGGTGCTGGTGGACAGCCGGTCCCCGTCACGCGGCCAGTGCTCCGTGTCGGTGGACGACGTGCTCGGCGGCGACCTGGCCGTGTCTCACCTGCTGGAGGGCGGCCACGAGCAGATCGCGTTCGTGGGCGGCCCGATGAGCGTCCGGCAGGTCAGCGACCGGCGGGACGGGGCGGTCCGCGCGCTGGAGCGGGCCGGGCGCCGCGGCGCCGACCTGCTGGTGATCGAGACCCCCGCGCTGAACGTGACCGCGGGGCAGCGGGCGGGGGCCGCGCTCGCCGGGCTGCCCGCCGGGACCCGCCCCAGCGCCGTGTTCTGCGCGAACGACCTGCTCGCGCTGGGCGTGCTGCAGGAGATGACCACCCGCCGGATCCCGGTGCCCCATGGTGTGGCGATCGTCGGCTACGACGACGTGGACTTCGCGGCCGCGGCCGCGGTGCCGCTGTCCTCGGTCCGCCAGCCCCGCCATCAGCTGGGGCGGGCCGCGGCCCAGCTGCTGATCGAGGAGGCGCTGGGCGACGGCACGCACCGGCACCGGCAGGTCGTTTTCGAGCCGGACCTGGTGGTGCGGGCGTCGAGCCAAGGCCGGCCGCGCCGCGCCCGCCGGCCGCGCCGCCCGCCGGCTGAAGCCCGCGAACCAGCGGGGGCCGACGAACCAGCCCGGACCAGCGAACCAGCAAGGGCCGGCGAACCAGCAGGGGCCGGCGACCCCCCGGTGGCCAGTGAGGCGGCAAGCTGACCTCATGCGTATTGCCCTGTTCGTGACCTGCCTCGCCGACACGCTGTTCCCCGACGCCGGCCGGGCCACGGTCCGGCTGCTGGAGCGGCTCGGCCACCAGGTCGAGTTCCCGGCCGCCCAGACCTGCTGCGGCCAGATGCACGTCAACACCGGCTACCTCCACGACGCGCTGCCCCTGGTCCGCCACTACGCCGAGGTGTTCAAGGACTGCGAGGCGATCGTGGTCCCGTCCGGGTCGTGCACCGGGTCGATCCGGCACCAGCACGCGATGGTGGCCCGGCGGTACGGGGACGAGGCGCTGGCCCGCCGGGCGGAGGCGGTGGCCGCCCGCACCTACGAACTGTCCGAGCTGCTGGTCGACGTGCTCGGCGTGGAGGACGTCGGGGCCTACTACCCGCACCGCGTCACCTACCATCCGACCTGCCATTCGCTGCGGCTGCTGCGGGTCGGTGACCGCCCGCTCCGGCTGCTGCGCAACGTCGCCGGGATCGACCTGGTCGAGCTGCCGGACGCGGACACATGCTGCGGGTTCGGCGGCACGTTCGCGGTCAAGAACGCGGATACGTCCACCGCCATGCTGGCCGACAAGATGCGCAGCGTGCTCGACACCCAGGCCGAGGTGTGCACGGCCGGCGACAGCTCCTGCCTGATGCACATCGGCGGCGGCCTGACCCGGCTGCGTGCGGGCACCCGGACCGTGCACCTCGCGCAGATTCTTGCGTCAGCCCCGGAGGGGGCCCGGTGAGTCGCGACACCCGGGCCGTGACGTTCCTCGGCCTGCCCACCGCGCCGCGCGGCGTCGGTCACCTGCGCGGCGCCGAGCCGTTCCCGGTCGCGGCCCGCCGGGCGCTGGCCGACACCCAGCTGCGCCGCAACCTCGGCAAGGCCACCCGGACGATCCGGGCCAAGCGGGCCGCGGTGGTGGGCGAGCTGCCGGACTGGGAAGAGCTGCGCGACGCCGGCCAGGCCATCAAGAGCGAGACCATGGCCCACCTGGACCGCTACCTGGAGCAGCTGGAGGCCAGCGTCACCGCGCGGGGCGGCGTGGTGCACTGGGCCCGCGACGCCACCGAGGCCAACCGCATCGTGGTCGACCTGGTCCGCGCGACCGGGGCGGCCGAGGCGGTCAAGGTCAAGTCGATCGTCACCGACGAGATCGGCCTCAACGACGCGCTGGCCGCCGCGGGCATCACCGCGCACGAGACCGACCTGGCCGAGCTGATCGTCCAGCTCGGCCACGACCGGCCGTCGCACATCCTGGTCCCGGCCATCCACCGGAACCGGGCCGAGATCCGGGACATCTTCCTGCGCGAGATGGCCGACGTGGATCCGGGGCTGACCGACTCACCGGCCGCGCTCACCGAGGCGGCCCGGATGTACCTGCGCCGCCGGTTCCTGTCCGCGAAGGTCGGGATCAGCGGGGCCAACTTCGCGATCGCGGAGACCGGCACGCTGTGCGTGGTCGAGTCGGAGGGCAACGGCCGGATGTGCCTGACCCTGCCGGACACGCTGATCACGGTGATGGGCATCGAGAAGATCCTGCCCGGCTGGGAGGACCTCGGCGTATTCATGCAGCTGCTGCCGCGCAGCTCCACCGGGGAGCGGATGAACCCGTACACCTCGATGTGGACCGGCGTGACCCCGGGTGACGGCCCGCAACAGTTCCACCTGGTCCTGCTGGACAACGGGCGTACCGCGGCGCTGGCCGACCAGACGGGGCGCCAGGCGCTGCACTGCATCCGCTGCTCGGCGTGCCTCAACGTCTGCCCGGTGTACGAGCGGGTCGGCGGGCACGCCTACGGCTCGGTCTACCCGGGCCCGATCGGCGCGGTGCTGTCCCCGCTGCTGACCGGGGTCGAGGACAACGCCTCGCTGCCGTACGCCTCCTCGCTGTGCGGCGCGTGTTACGACGCCTGCCCCGTGAAGATCGACATCCCGTCGCTGCTGGTCCACCTGCGGGCCCGGCATGTGGACGAGGTAGCGGACACGCGCCGCGTGCCCAGCCCGGAGGCGGTCACCATGGCGGCCGCCGCGTGGGTGATGGCCAGCCCCGCGCGGTACGAGGCCGGGCAGCGGGTCGGCCGGCTCGGCCGCCTGCTGGGCCGCGGCGGCCGGATCCGGCGGCTGCCCCCGCCCCTGTCGGCCTGGACCGCCGCCCGTGACGCGCCCGAGCCGCCCGCCCAGACGTTCCGCCAGTGGTGGCGGGCCGAGCACGGGGACACCCGGTGACCCCCCGGGACGAGATGCTCGGCCGGATCCGCACCGCGCTGGCCGGCGACCCGCCGGGCAGTGGCGCGCCGGGCAGTGGCGCGCCGGGCAGTGGCGCGTCCCCGCCTGCCGGTACCCCCGCGCCCGCCTACCGGACCCGCGGTGACCTCGATTCCCCGGCGCTGCTCGACCTGCTCGCCGGGCGCCTCATCGACTACCGCAGCCAGGTGCGGCGCACCGCCCCCGCGCAGCTGCTGGACACCGTCCGCGCGGCGCTGGCCGAGCGCGGCGCCCGCCGGGTGGTCCTGCCGCCCGGCCTGGACCTGCCCGGGCTCGGCCAGCCCCGCCCTGGCCAGGCCAGCACCCTCGACGGCGTCGAGCTGATCACCGACGGCGGCCTGTCCGCCCAGGAACTCGACCAGGCCGACGGCGTGATCACCCGCGCCGCGGTCGCCATCGCCGAGACCGGCACGATCGTCCTCGACGCCGGGCCCGGCCAGGGCCGCCGCGCGCTCAGCCTCATCCCCGACTACCACCTCTGCCTGATCGACGCCGCCCAGGTGGTCGCCCTCGTCCCCGAGGCCATGGCCCGGCTGCACCCGGACCGCCCGCTGACCTGGATCAGCGGCCCGTCCGCTACCAGCGACATCGAACTCGACCGGGTCGAAGGCGTCCACGGCCCCCGGACCCTCGAAGTGATCCTGATCAGCCCGTGAGGGCCGTCCGCTACCCGGGCTACGGGGTCATGCCGGAGATGGCCGACGTGGCCGAGCCGGCCTGCCCCGGGGACGGCGTGATCATCAGCGTCGGCGCGACCGGGGTGTGCCGGTCGGACTGGCACGCCTGGAAGGGGCACGACCCGGTCCCGCTCCCGCACATTCCCGGGCACGAACTGGCCGGGGTCGTCGCCTACGCCGGCCCGGCGGTGACCCGCTGGCGGCCCGGCGACCGGGTCACGGTGCCGTTCGCCTGCGGCTGCGGCCGGTGTGAGTACTGCCGGGCGGGCGAGGCGCAGGTCTGCCCGGACCAGACCCAGCCCGGGTTCACCGGCCCGGGGTCGTTCGCCGAGCGGGTGGCTATCCACGCCGCCGACACGAACCTGGTGGCGCTGCCGGACGCGGTGGACGCGGTCACCGCCGCCAGCCTGGGCTGCCGGTTCTCCACCGCCTACCGGGCGCTGACCGGGCACGCCCGGCTGCGCCCAGGGGAGTGGCTCGCGGTGCACGGCTGCGGTGGGGTCGGCCTGTCGGCCGTGCACATCGGCGCGGCCCTCGGCGCGCGGGTGATCGCGGTGGACGTGGCCGGCCCGGCTCTGGACCGGGCCCGCGACCTCGGCGCTGAGCACACAATTCTTTCCGCAACGAACACCGATCCGGCCCCGGTCATCCGCGACGTCACGGGCGGCGGGGCGCAGGTGTCCGTGGACGCCCTCGGCTCACCCGGCACGCTGGCCAGCTCGGTGCGGAGCCTGCGCCGCCGCGGGCGGCACGTCCAGGTCGGCCTGCTCCTCGGCGCCGCCGCCGCGCCGCCGGTCCCGATGGACCTGGTCATCGCGCGGGAGCTGGAGATCTACGGCTCGCACGGCATGGCGGCCCGGGACTACCCGCCGATGCTGGCGCAGGTCGCGGACGGCACGCTCCGCCCCGGCCTGCTCGTCGGCGAGATCATCGGCCTGGACCAGGCCGGTGCCGCCCTGGCCGCCATGGACGGCCCCTCGTCCAGCGCCGGGATGACCGTGATCGAGCTCGCCCGCTGACGCGCAGCGCCAGCAGCCCGGCGCAGTCGTGACTGGGCGGGTGTTCGCACCGTAAGTTCCCCGGATGGGGAACCTGCCTGAGCCGCCGGCTCGAGCGCACGCAGAGACAACTGGAACGCAAGCAGTCGCGATGATCCCGAGCGCCCCGGCCAGATGGCTTCAGGGGCGCCGGGCGGCGAGCTCGCCGGCGGGGCGGGTGTTGATGACGCGGTCCGCGGTGATGCCGTAGCGCTCGGCCCGGACGCAGCCGTTTTCGAGCCAGTCGAGCTGGCCGGGCGCGTGCGCGTCGGTGTCGATGGAGAACAGGCACCCCGTCTCGGCGGCCAGGCGG
>JAOPYP010000074.1 GCA_025964635.1 Actinomycetes bacterium
GGGATGCTGTCTCAGCCCTCCAGGGCGGACTGCATGGGGCGGAACTTGGCTTGCGCCTCGGCGAGTTCGGCGGCGGGGTCGGAGTCGGCCACGATGCCGCCGCCCGCGAACAGCCGGGCCCGGGTCCCGTCCACCTCGGCGCAGCGCAGCGCGATGCACCATTCCCCGTTCCCGGCGCTGTCCACCCAGCCGACCGGCCCCGCGTACCGGCTCCGGTCCATGCCTTCCAGCTCGCGGATCAGCTCCATCGCGGTCTCGGTCGGCGTGCCGCACACCGCGGCGGTGGGATGCAGCGCGTCGGCGAGCGCGAGCACGGACGGGATGGTGCCGTCGTCCCGCACCGCCAGCCGGCCGCTGATCGCGGTGGCGAGGTGCTGCACGTTGGCCAGGCGGAGCAGTTCCGGGCGCGGGGCCCCAGTCAGCTGGTCACACAACGGGGCCAGGGACTGCCGCACCCCCGCCGCCGCGTACCCGTGCTCCTCGGTGTCCTTGGCCGAGGCGAGTAGCGCGGTGCCGAGCGCCGCGTCCCGGCCCGGGTCGTCGCAGCGGGGCGCCGTGCCTGCCAGCACCAGCGAGCTGATCTGCGCGCCCTGCCGCTTGATCAGCAGCTCCGGGGTCGCCCCGACGAGGCCAGCGCAGGCGAACGTGTAACAGTCCGGGTAGCGGGCGGCCAGGCGGTCCAGCAGCAGCCGCTCGTCGATCAGGCCTGGGGCCGAGGCGTACAGATCGCGGGCCAGCACCACCTTCTGCAGCCGGCCTGCCTTGATCCGCTCCACCGCCGCCGCGACCGCCCGCTCCCACTGCGGCGCGGTCAGGCTGCCGTCGTGCCAGCGGATCAGGCCGGGGCCGGACGCTGGTGCGGCGGGAGGGTCAGCCGGCAGCGGCTGAGCCAGCCGGGCGGGACCCGGCGGGGCGGGCGGCTGGCGGGTGATCGTGGTGAGCCACGCCTGGCCTGCCCGCCGGCCCAGCACGACCTGGGGCAGGATGAGGACGGATCCTTCGGAGGTGGGGTCGAAGGTGAAGCTGCCGAAGGCCACCGGGCCGCAGCCGGGGGCGCCCACCTGGTCCTCGACCTGCGCGCCGTCCAGGAGGGCCCGCAGCCACTTGTCGGCCGCGGTGAAGCGGTCCTGCCCCGCCGGTACCGTGACCCGGGCCACCTCGCCCCAGCCCACGAGTCCCTCGCCCCGGCGGATCCAGGCCAGCGGCCCGGGCCCGGGAAGCCGCCCGACCAGGTCACCCGGGTCAGCGACGGGGACGGTGCGGATCACGAGCCCATCCGGCTCCGGAGAGCCTGCGCGACCTGAACCTGATCCCACGGCTGCTAACTGTACGTGCCGGCCGGACCCGTCCCGCCCGCGGGGAGCCCTGCTGAAGGCCGGCGGGTGCCCCGCGGCGGCGGGCTGGTCACTGCCTGGAATTGTCCGCCCCGGCGAACCCGAACATAAGCCGGGACGCGAGCGCGGACAGCCCGGGCGCGACGCCGAAGGACAGGATGACCGTCCCGATGAGGATCAGCGGCGCGACCACCGCTCATATCGCGAGATGTGAGGTGCCGCGGTATGCCCGCTCGAGAACCCCGTAGCGCGGCCATGCGCCCGCAGGCGTCGCCGGCGCCCTTATGGCCCAGTCCGGCCGGCGATTACGGCCAGGGGCGTACGTGCAACGCCGGTACCTCGCTGCCCTCATGGCGTGTACCCCGGAACTTGCAGACAGGGCGTGCTAGCCTCTGGGTAGGCCATATTCCTATCGTAACGATCGGATAACTAGGATGCTTCTCGCGAACACTGAAGTCCGCCCGCGGCAGGCCCGGCTCGCCGACCTCGTGCGCCTGGCCGCGAGCACGGGGGAGTGGGCCGGCCTGGTCCGGTACTCCGACAGCCAGCGCTGGTACGAGCGGCTGGAGCGCGGCGAGGACCACGAGGTGTGGCTGCTCAGCTGGCTGCCCGGGCAGCGCACCGGCTTCCATGACCACTGCGGGTCCTCCGGCGCGTTCACCGTGGTCCAGGGTGAGCTGCGGGAACGGACACCCGCCGCCGGCCGCCCGGCCCCGGCCAGCACCGCCTTCGCGGCGGGCCGGGCCAGGTCGTTCGGGCCGCGTCACGTGCACGAGGTCGTGAACGAATCGGCCGCGCCCGCGGTGAGCATCCACGCGTACTCCCCGCCGCTGGCCGGGATGCGCCGGTACGAACTGACCCGGAGCGGGCTGGTACTGGCCGCTGTCGAGACCGCAGGGCAGCGCTGGTGATCCGCACGTCCCCGCCGGGAGCCCGGCCGATCAGCGAGGTACTCGTGCAGGCCCGGAGCCGGCTGGACCGGATGGAGCCGGCCCGGGCCTGGGCGGCCATGCAGGACGGGGCGCTGCTGGTGGACATCCGGCCGCAGGCCCAGCGCGGCGCGGAGGGGCAGGTGCCAGGCGCCCTGGTGATCGAGCGCAACGTCCTGGAGTGGCGCCTCGATCCGGCCTCGGACGCCCGGCTGCCCGTGGCCGGCTCCTATGACCTGCGCGTCATCGTGATGTGCTCGGCCGGCTACACCTCCAGCCTGGCCGCCGCCTCGCTGCAGGATCTCGGCCTGTCCGCGGCGACCGACCTGGCGGGCGGATTTCAGGCCTGGGCCCGGGCTGGCCTGCCGGTCGAGTCCTGACCAGGCCACAGGGGCTGCCTGGGCCATGACAGATGTCATGGCCCAGGCATGACGCGCGGCATCGGGCCCGCCCGGGGCCTGGACGCATGATGGGACCATGGCGGGCAGCTGGCGGGCCGGGGCGCCGTCGGCGACCCCGCCGGCCCCGGCCCCGGCCGTGACGCCGCTGCTGGACCGGGCGAGTAGCCCTGAGCCGGATGATCGAGCAGACTCGGGGTATGCGGTCCCCCCAGTTCCGGCCGGCCCGGATGAGCAGCCCGGGCGCCACCGCGCGGCCCCGGGGCGGCGAGGCGGCGTCGTGACCGAAGCCCCAGCCCAGCGGCGCGAGCAGGCCGACGCTGTCACTCCCGCCCCGCCCAGCGCCGGCCCGGCGGGCACTGGCCAGGCTGGTTCCGGCCAGGCTGGTTCCGGCCCGGCGGGGATCGCCCCGGACGGCTCAGGCGCCTCGCCCGAGCTGATGGCCCTGCGCGGACGGTGGAGCCGGGTGGGCTGGATGTTCGCGGCCATCTGGCTGGTCTACCTGGCCCAGCCGGCGACGAAGCTCTGGTCGGACCCGAACCTGGCCCGCCGGTACCTGGGGCTGGCCGACCTGATCGCGTTCGCGGCCGTCTTCGTCCTGACGTTCGCGGCCGCCCGCTTCCTGCGCGACCCGCGCAACCGGCACCTGTCCCGCCGGATCGGCGTGGTCGTCGTGGCCGCCGAGGCCGTGCTCGTGGGGCTGGCCTACGCCGCCCTCGGCTCATCAGCCACCGGCCTGCTGATCTACGTGAGCGTGATGGCCGTGTTCCTGCTGCCCACCCGCGTGGGATGGGTCGTGGTAGGCGCATTCGTCGCGGCCTCCCTGATCATCCCCTGGGCCCAGGGCTGGACGGTCGACGGGACCATGGCGTTCCAGATCTTCGTCTCCGCGGTGGCCGCATGGGGCGTGAGCCAGGTCATCCAGCGCAACGCGCAGCTCGTCGAGGCCCGGAACGAGATCACCAGGCTCGCCCTGGCCGAGCAGCGCAACCAGTTCGCCCGCGACCTGCACGACATCCTCGGCCACTCGCTGACGGTGGTGGCGGTCAAGGCCGAACTGGCCGGGCGGCTCACCAGCCTGGACCCGGAGCGGGCCGGGACCGAGATCGCGGACGTGGAACGGATCGCCCGCCAGGCGCTGGCCGATGTCCGGGCCGCCGCGGCCGGGTACCGCGAGATCACCCTGGCCGGCGAACTGTGCAGCGCCCGGACCGCGCTAGCCGCCGCCGGCATCGAGGCCGATCTGCCCGGACAGGGCATCAGCAGCATCCCCCGGCCGCGGCAGGAGCTGTTCGGCTGGGCGGTCCGCGAGGGCGTCACCAACGTGGTCCGGCACAGCGGCGCCACCCGCTGCCGCATCCGGGTCACCGCCAGCGAGGTCGAGATCAGCGACGACGGCTGCGGGCCCCCCGCCCCGGCCGACGGCACGGCGCACCCGGCAGGCGATTGCGACCGCTGGCCTGCGCACCACCTGGGGACCCTGGCCGGCGGGTGCGGGCCGGCCAGCGGGCACGGCCTG
>JAOPYP010000076.1 GCA_025964635.1 Actinomycetes bacterium
CGGGTCGGACATCACCACCGGGTCGGACATCACCACGATCCCGCCGCCTACTGACAGAACGCCGGGAACGATGAGGGCGGCGGCTGCCACTGGTACGGGGGAGGCCGGGGCCATCGGTACGGGGAAGGCTGGGGTCATGAACGAGGAGCTTCGCGCCGAACTGCTGGAGCGCGCCGACCGTGACCAGGCGGCAAGAAATTCATTACCGCCAGGCGGCGCCTGGGAGGAGTGGGACACAATCGTCGGCCCGGTCGACGAGGCCAACAGCGCCTGGCTGAGGGAGGCCGTGGCCGCCCACGGCTGGCCCGGCCAGGCGCTGGTCGGCCAGGACGGCGCGCACGCTGCCTGGCTGCTGGTCCAGCACGCTCCGCTGGACTTTCAGGAGCAGTGCCTGCCGCTGCTGGAGGACGCAGCCGCCCGGGGCGACGCCAGCCCCCGGGACCTGGCCTACCTGAAAGACCGGGTGCTGATGTTCCATGGCGAGCCGCAGATCTACGGCACCCAGTACATGGTCAAGGACGGCGTCCCGGAGTTGTGGACGGTCCGCGACCCGGAGGGCCTCGACGACCGCCGCGCCGCCCTGGGCCTGGAACCCGAGCACGAGAACCGCGCCCGCCTCCAAGCCCGCCACACCGATCCCGCGCCGGAGGCGGACACCCCGGACCCAAGTTAGACGCTGATTGCGGTGAGCTCCGAGTGAATGAGTGGTGCTAGGGAGTTGCGCCGCCACATGAGTGAGGTGCTGGCGCGGCTCCGCCGTGGCGAAACCGTCGATATGACTGAACGCGGAAGCCTCATCGCGCGCAGTGTTCCAGCTGGGGAGCGTGGGCCGACGTCAATCCTGGAGGGCCTCGTAGCCCCCGGGCGCGCGACCCCAGCCCGTCGGCCGGGTACCGTCCACCCATGCGTCCCGAGGATGGGACTGATAAGCGCCCCGACTCGCAACCCGAGTTGGCGTGGCGGCAGGTCGACACGTATCATATCTGATACTTGCTCATTGAGCATCTCGACCGAGAGCAGTCAGAACATGACCAGACCAGGATCTGATACCGCGGGACTCGCGCGGGCTGATCTGGTCCGTGTTCTCGAATCGGCGGCCCGGCTCCAGGAGGTTGTTCCCGACGCCGTCCTGGTAGGCGGTTCTGAGGCTGCACTCTGGGCCAATCACCGCTCCTCCTACGACCATGACCACGTGCTGGCAGATCTCAGTGCACGCTTCGATGCGGTGCTCGACGCAATCGAAGCGACCGACGGGTGGGTCACTAATCGCGTTACTCCCGGGAAGATCATCCTGAGAGAGCTCGGTGATATTGAGTCCGGTGTCCGCCAACTCATCCGCAACCGGCCATTGGAAGTCGCGGAAGTTGCTCTTCCGTCCGGACATGTGCTCCGGGTGCCAACCGCGGACGAGACCCTGCGGATCAAGGGTTACCTAGTTGTGCGGCGCAATCACATACGCGACTACATCGACGTGGCCGCTCTCTCTGACCGATGCGGGATCTCCCACGCCGCAGATGTGCTCAGACATATCGATGATTACTACTCTGACCAGCGAGGCGCCGAAAACGAGGGAGTCGCTACCCAGCTGGCCCGGCAATTGGCCGATCCCAGACCCGCGGATGCTCGGACGATCAAGCAGTTGCGCAGCTACAAAGACCTGGATGCTCGCTGGGCTGACTGGGGGAACGTGACTGCCGTTTGCCGCTCCCTCGCGGTGGAGATGGTGGCGTGACTACCGCGCTGAAATTCCGTAACATCACGGCATCCCCCGAGGACGCAGTCGAAACCTGGCCTTTCGAGGGCGTGCTCGCCGCGGTCGAGCGGGGCACTCTCCCCGACTGGCGCCGCCTGGCGCGGGCGATCCAAGCCGACCCTTGGGGGCAAGTGGCACAGCAAGTCCTGGAGGCGGTGCAGCTTTCCCGCCCCTACGGCACTACTGAACTCCTTGAGGGAGTGGTTAACCGTGCGCGCGAGTTGGCTGCCAATGCGGAGCGCGCAGAGGTCGCCACTGAGGTTCGGAATCTGGTGAGCGCGTCTGGCCTATCGCAACAGGACTTCGCCACACGACTGGGAACGTCGCGCTCTCGTCTGTCCACCTACATGTCGGGCAAGGTCGTGCCCTCGGCGGCGCTGATGGTGCGGATGCGGCGAGTGGCATCCTGAGCTATCGGGAACGTGAATTCTCGTGGGTAGCGCCACCGGCAGTATGTAAGTGGCGTTGAACTCTTCCTCGCGTCCCAAGAGGTCCGATCGGAACTGCGCCGTCCGGATCTGGGCCAGATTCCTGCCCGTTCCCGGTCAGTGGTTGTCGCGTACTGACGCTGGCGGGATGTCCGGGTCGCCACCTGCGGCGGTCACGATGAAGGACAGGATCTCGGCTTCGTAGCGGAGCTGGTCGTAGCGGCCCGCGGGGCCGACGTGCGCCCCGGCGCCCAGTTCCGGACGGAACAGGACCTGGCCGCCCGCGCCGGCAGACGTGGCGCGGAGCCGGGCCACCCACTTGGCCGGCTCGTGGATCAGCACCCGCGGGTCGTGCAGGCTCCCGGTGACCAGCAGGTCGGGCCGGGGGCCGGCGGGCACGTTGTCGTACGGGCTGTACGAACTCAGATAAGCACGCATGGCCGGGTCCCTAGGATCCCCCCACTCGTCCCACTCGGTGACGGTCAGCGGGATGGTCGGGTCGAGCATCGAGGTCACCACGTCCACGAACGGGACCTCGGCGACCACCGCCCGCCACCGGCCCGGCGCCATGGAGAACACCGCGCCCTGGAGCAGCCCCCCGGCCGACAGGCCGCGTGAGACGATCCGGTCCGGGGCCGCCCATCCCTCGCCGGCCAGCATGCCGGCGGCCGCGATGAAGTCGGTGAACGTGGTCCGCTTGCGGTCCAGGTGGCCCTCGGTCCACCAGCGGCGGCCACCCTCGCCGCCACCGCGCACGTGCGCCACCGCGTACACGAACCCGCGGTCCAGCAGGCTCGGCGTGATCACGCTGAACTCCGGCCAGGAACACGCCTCGTACGCGCCGTAGCCGTACAGCAGGCAGGGCGCGGAGCCGT
>JAOPYP010000084.1 GCA_025964635.1 Actinomycetes bacterium
CCGTAGCGGGCCGGACCGGCGCCGACGTGGTCGGCGTCGACCTGAACGAGCCCATGCTGCGGGCGGGCGTGGCCCGGACCCGGCGTCCCGGCCGGCGCGGCCGGGTCCGGCTCGCCGTTGGCCGCGCGGATGACCTCCCGTTCCCCGACGCCACCTTCGACGCGGTGACCTTCTCCTACCTGCTGCGCTACGTGGACGATCCGGCCGCGACCGTCGCCGAGATGGCCCGCTGCCTGCGCCCCGGCGGCACCCTGGCCAGCCTCGAGTTCTACCTGCCGCCGAAGCCCGGCTGGCGGCTGGCCTGGTGGTGCTACACCCGGCTCGCCCTCCCCGTGCTCGGCGCGCTGACCGGCGGCGCGGCCTGGTACCGGGTCGGCCGGTTCCTCGGGCCCAGCATTTCCGTGCACTACCGGCGGCATTCCCTCGACGATCACATCGCGGCCTGGCGCGCGGCCGGCCTGACCGACATCGGGGTCAGCGTGATGAGCCTGGGCGGCGGGCTGGTCATGTGGGGCCGCAAGGCCACGCCGGCCGCGGGATCGGGTCCGTGAGCACGCGCACCGAGAAGACCGCGTTCTACGCGCTGGGCCGCGGCACCGGGGGCTTCCGCGACTGGCTTACGCTGCTGCACCCGCCGTACACGCTGTGGCACCTGTCCTACGTGGCGATCGGGGCGGCCCTGGTGCCGCACCCGGTGCTATGGCGGCTCGGCGCCACGCTGCTCGCGTTCTTCCTGGCCGTGGGCGTCGGCGCGCACGCGCTCGACGAGCTCAACGGCCGCCCCCTGAGCACCGGCATCAGCAGCGTGGTCCTCGTGATCACCGCTGCGGTGTCCATCGCCATCGCGGTCGTGATGGGCCTCATCGACGGGGGCCTGCTGCTGCTCCCGTTCGTGATCGCCGGCGCGGTCCTGGTCTGCGGGTACAACCTGGAGCTGTTCGGCGGCCTGCTGCACAGCGACTTCTGGTTCGGCGCGGCCTGGGGTGCGTTCCCGGTCCTGGTCGGGGCCTACGCCCAGCACTGGACGCTGCCGCCGCCCGTCCTGGTCGCCGCGGCCGCCGCGTTCTTCCTGTCCATGGGCCAGCGCTCGCTCAGCACCCCCGCCCGGGCGCTGCGCCGCCGCATCGCCTCGGTGTCGGTCCGGGTCACCTGGCACGACGGCAGCCAGCAGGAACTCGGCCGGGCCGACCTGCTCGCGCCGCTGGAGCGCGCGCTCCGCTACTTCACCTGGGCCACCGGGACCCTGGCCGTGGCCCTGGTGCTGGCCCGGTGACCACGCAGCGCTTCGACGTGGTGGTGGCCGGCGCCGGGCCGGCCGGGAGCGTGGCCGCGCTGGTGCTGGCCCGCGGCGGGGCCCGGGTCGCGCTGGTGGACAAGGCGGCCTTCCCCCGCGACAAGGCGTGCGGTGACCTGGTCGGGCCGCGTGGCGTGGGCCTGCTGGACGAGCTGGGCGTGTCCGTGCCGGACGCCGGGCAGGGCGCGGACCTCCTGGTCGTGGGGCCGTCCGGGCACCGGTCGCGGCTGCCGGCCTTCCGCGGCCGGACATATCCGGGGCACGGGGTGGTCATCCCCCGGATGATCCTGGACGACGCGCTCCGCACGGCCGCCCTCGAGGCCGGCGCGGAACCCATCCGGGGCCGGGTCAGCGGGGTGGACCAGGTGCCCGGCGGCCCGGTCCGCGCGCTGATCACCAGCGACGGCCGGCGGCTCGCCGCGGACGCGTTCGTCGGCGCGGACGGCGCGCTGAGCCCGGTCGCCCGGCTGGCCGGGCTCCTGGACCCGGACACCGCCCTGTGGGGCTTCGCGATCCGCGCGTACATCCCCGCCGAGGTGCCGCTGCCGCTGCTGGTCCTGCTGGACCAGGCGCCGTGGCGGATCTACCCCGGGTACGGCTGGCTCTTCCCCGGCGCGGCCGGGCAGGCCAACGTGGGCATCGGCGTGGGCCTGGGCACCCGGCGGCGGCAGGCCCGGCTGCGCGGCGACCTGGACCGGTTCGCCGCCCTGCTGCGCACCGCGGGCGATCTGGCGCCGGAGGCCCGGCCCGGTCCGGTGACCGGCGGCTGGCTGCGGATGGGCGGCACCGGCACCCCGCCGGCGGCGGGGAACGTGCTGCTCGCCGGGGACGCGGCCGGGCTGATCAACCCCCTGCAGGGCGAGGGCATCGGGCCGGGCATGGTCAGTGCGCGGCTGGCCGCGGAGTGCCTGCTGGCCGGGCCCGGCCACGCCGCCGCGGCCTACACCGACGCGGTGACGGCCACGTTCGGCCGTTACCTGCCGGGAGCCGCGGCCCTCCAGGCCACCCTGCTGCGCCGGCCGCGCACCGCGTCGGCCGGCGTGCGCCTGCTCACCGCGCCCCCGGTCCGCCGGGTGCTCGCCGGCACCTGGTCGCTGTACTGGAACGGCCTGGTGGACGGGGCCACCCCGCGGCCGGCCGCGTGGACCGCCGCGGCGGTCCAGCGGGTGGCCAGCCGCCTGGGCCGCCGGTGGCCCGCGAACCCCCCGGACCTCAGTCACCTGGAACCCGGCCCCCTGGACCCCGGCCACCCCGGCCCCGGCCCTCCGGGCCCGGGCCAGCCGGACCTGGTCACTTCACCCGCCAGGGATGACGCGCGGCCGTCCTGACCTGATTGGCTCGTGACCAGGCCCCCCCGGGAGGGGACCTTGGCCACAGCCACCAAACCCGGCGCCCCCGGCGGCGCCGGTCCGGGAACGGCGCCGCGCCAGGCGTCCCTGGTCCTGCTCGCGCTGATCGTGGTGGCCGCGGTCGCGAACCTGAACCTCACCGTGGCCAACGTCGCGCTGCCCGGCATCGGCCGGGCGTTCGGCACCGGGCAGACCACGCTCGACCTGATCGCCATCGGCTACTCGCTCGGCCTGGCCGGATCGGTGCTCTACCTCGGGGCGGTGGGCGACCGCTACGGCCGCCGGATGATGCTGGTGCTGGGCGTGCTGCTGTCCGTCCCGGCCTGCCTGATGGCCGCCTACGCCCCCGATGCCGGCGTGCTGCTGGCCGGCCGCCTGCTCGGCGGGATCTCCGCGGGCATGGCCTACCCCACGACCCTGGCCCTGATCACCGCGCTGTGGTCGGGGCCCGCCCGGGTCAGGGCCATCGCGCTGTGGTCCGGTATCGGCGGTGCGATCACGGCCCTCGGGCCGATGCTGGCCGGCCTGGTCATGCAGCACTTCTGGTGGGGGTCGGCGTTCCTGCTCACCCTGCCCCTCGCGGTCGTGGCCCTGATCCTGGCGGTGGCCTGCGTGCCGTCACACGTCAACGAGACCACGGACCCCGTTGACCATCTGGGCGGAGTACTGTCGATGGTTTTCGTTGCGGGCCTGGTAGTAACGATCAATTTCGCGCCGGTACCGGGCGCGGGGACCCTGGCCACCGGCACAGCCGTGGTGGCGCTGGCCGCGGGAGCCGGCTTCTTCCTCCGCCAGCGCCGGGCCCGGCCTCCCCTGTACGACCTGCACGTGGCCGGGCGGCGGATCTTCTGGGTAGCGGCGGTGGGCGGGATCATCGTCTTCGGGTCGCTGATGGGCGCGATCTTCGTGGGCCAGCAGTACCTGCAGGACGTGCTCGGCTACTCGCCGCTGCGCGCCGGGCTGGCGATCCTGCCGGCCGCCGTGTGCCTGGTGGCGTTCGCGCCGCTGTCGGCCCGGCTCGTGCATGCCTGCGGGTCGGGCTTCACGCTGCTCAGCGGGTACCTGTTCTGCCTGCTCAGCTTCCTGTCCATGCTGCTGCTGTGGAAGCAGGGCAGCTCGTACTGGGTCGTCGGCCTGGCCTTCGCGTTCCTGGGCGCCGGGGTGGGGCTGGCCGGCACGCCGGCCTCGCACTCGCTCACCGGCTCGGTGCCCACCCGCCGGGCCGGGATGGCCTCCGGCACCGCTGACCTGCAGCGCGACCTGGGCGGCGCGATCATGCAGTCGATCCTGGGCGCGCTCCTCACCGCCGGGTACGCCACCGCGATCGCCCGGTCCGTGGCCAGCGCCCCGGACCGCAGCCGGATCACCAGCAGCGTGCAGAACCAGCTGGAAAAGTCGTTCGCCGGCGCCCAGCAGGTGGCGCAGCGCTACCCGCAGCACGCCACCAAGATCACCGCGGCGGCGAAGAGCGCGTTCCTGGCCGGTGACCAGTGGGCCTACGCGGCGGCCATCATCGGCGTGCTGATCGGCGCGGCGCTGGTGGCCGCGCTGTTCCCGCGCAAGGCCGCGGAGACGGCGCTGCTGGCCCGGTACCAGGCTGAGGACCGCCGGTAGGACTGTCCAGGACGGTGCCCGCTATCACTGGGCGGCGTAGTTGTCCGGCTTCGCGCCGCCCAGCCGGGAGGTGTCCGGCGTCTGCGTCACCGACGACGGGCTGACGAACGTGCTGCCGGACGAGGTCACCTGCACGGCCTGGCCCAGCGCGCTGCCCTTCAGCAGCTGCTTCCAGCTGAGGAACCACACGGTGAAGCCGTCGCCCCACTTGCCCGTGTGCGGGCTGCCGGTGATCGTCACCGGGTCCCCGGGGGTGGCCAGGCTGTAGTACATCGCCGCGTGCTGCGGGGACAGGTTCACGCACCCGTGGCTGACGTTGGTGTTCCCCTGATTGCCCACCGACCAGGGCGCCGAGTGCAGGTAGTCGCCGCTGTAGGTGAACCGCACCGCGTCGTTGACCAGCTCGTTGTACCCGTTGCCGACCATCCGCACCGGGTTGCCCTTCTCCAGCGTGATGTACGTGCCGTCCACCGTGTCCAGGCCGGGCCGGCCGGTGCTGATCGGCCAGTGACCCCACAGCTTGCCCTTGTAGAACACGTTCAGGTAGTGGGTCTTGGTGCTCGCCACCACGACCAGCGAGGGCCCGATGTCGAAGGTCTGGGTGAGGTCAGCGGTGAAGAAGACGCCGGGGGAAGCCTCCACCCCGTTCAGGTGCCCGTCGAACGACACCGTGGTGTTCGCGGGCCAGTAGTTCATCGTGCGGAAGTACAGCGTCTGGTTGCCGTCCCAGTACCAGGCCCCGGTCACCGGCTTGGAGCTGCTCACCTGGAGCGCCTTCTCCACCGCGGCCTTGTTGGTCACCGGGGAACTGAACGTGATGCGGATGGGCATCGCGACCCCGTAGGACTGCTTGTAGCCCTCGAAGATCATGGCGACGTCGGAGGCGCCCGGGGTGAGCGTGTGGAAGCTGCTCGTCGAGGTGACCCTGGTCCCGGACGAGTTGACCGCCGTGGCCTGCACCGTGTAGTTCCGGGACGGCTGCAGCGCCCACTGGTTCCGCCAGACCGTGTGCGCGCCGTTGAAGGAGCCGCTCACCGTCTGGTGCCCGGAGGTCACGGTGACGCTCTGGATCTTGCCGCTGGCCGAGGTGACCTTGATCCCCTTGCTGGGGTTGACGTTGTGGTGGCCGTCGCCCGGGCTGATGTGCAGCTGCGCGCGGGCCGCGGCGGCGGAGGCTTTGGCCGCGCTATGCGAGGCCGCGGGCGTGGTGGGCGCCGGCGGCCCGCTGGAGCAGGCCGCGGCCAGCAGGCCCGCTGCGCCCGTGACGGCGGTGATCGCGAGCCAGCGGCCCGGTCCGGCGCTCCTGCCCTGGCGGGACGCCCGGATGTGCCGCCGGCTGTCCGCCCTGTCGATCTGCCGCACTGCGGATCCTCCTGTTGCTGATCACTTGCTGCTAGTGCTGGCCTTCCCCGCTGTTTCCGGGCGAAGCACCCACTGTTGAGACGGATCGGGCACGCCGTGGGTTGCCGTCCCACGGTACCCGTCCGCCGCGAGCCCGGCGAACCATCAGGAAACCGGTGATAGCGGCCACGAGCACGATGCCGGTCGCGGCCCAGGGCACGTAGTCCCCGAGCTGGTCATACGGCGTGCGTGCGGCCGCCGGGGGCAGCCCCAGCCGCACCAGGGTCACCCCCCGCTGCCCGGTGGTCATCCGGGCCAGCAGCCGCCCCCGCGCGTCGAAGGCCACGGTGTCCCCGGTCAGGGCCGCCTGGACCACGGGGCGGCCGGTCTCCGCGGCCCGTACCGCGCTCAGCGCCGCGTGCTGGGCGGGGGCCCAGGTCCGCTGGAACGTCGAGTCGGAGGTCTGGTACACGATGAGCTGGGCGCCCAGGTCCGCATCGAACCGGGACATATCGGGAAAAGCGGATTCGAAGCAGATCAGCACGCCGAGCGGCAGCGGCCGGCCGAGCCGGTCGGTGGCGTGGACGAGATGCGCCCCGTCGCCGGGGACCATGTTGCTCGCGGCGGCCTTACTGATCCGGGCGATCCAGCCGAGTGCGCCGCGCAGCGGGATGTACTCGCCGAACGGGACCAGCCGCGTCTTGGTGTACGAGCCCGTGATGCCATGCGGCCCGATCAGGAGGGCCACCTTGGACCGCGCGCCGTCCGGCAGGGACGCGTCCTGGTTCACCAGCACCTGGGCGCCGGTACCCGCGGCCAGCCGCCTGATCTGCCCGAAGAGCACCGGCTGACGCTCAAGGTCGGTGCCTACGCTGCTCTCCCCCCAGACGATCAGGTCCGGGCGGGCGGTCCCCAGCTGGCCAGCACCGAGCCGGCCCGACAGCTGCAGGCTCGCATCCACCCGCTGGTTCTTGCTGCTGGCGATCCCCGGCTGGACCAGCGCCACGCTCACCTGCCTGACCGGCGGCACGGCCGCGATAAGGGCGAACGCCACCGGTCCCGCGGCCAGCGCCACCGCGACCCCGGCCGCCCCCGCGGCGCGTACCGCCAGGCCCCGGGCCAGGAGCAGGATCGCGATGCCCGTGTTCGCGGCGACCAGGGCGAAGCTGATCAGCCAGACGCCGCCCACCGCGGCCAGGGCGAGCACCGCGGGATGCTGCCACTGGCTGGCCCCCAGCACGTCCCACGGACCGCCGAACCCCTGCCAGGACCGGGCCCACTCGGTGAACACCCAGTAGCCAGGGAGCACGGCGAGCGCCGCGAGCGCGCGGGCGGGCCGCAGCGGCGGGCGCAGCAGGGCCCAGGCGGCCAGCCCGAACCCGGTCCACAGGACCCCGAACACCACCGCGACCAGCAGCAGCCCCGGGCCGATGTTAGGGACGAGCCAGTACAGCGAGGCCAGGATGAAGCCGGCGCCCAGCCACCAGCCGCGCACCGCGGCCTCCCGGGCGGATGGCGCGGTGCGGATGATGAGGATCGCGGGCACCAGCCCGCACCATCCGAGGAATTCCAGGTTGAGCTGGGGGAAGGCCAGGGTCGGCAGCGCGCCTGCCGCCAGCGCCGCATACCGGAGAGGCCTGGCGAGGGGCCGCCATAGTGCCATGACTCCCATTGTCGGTCCATCCCGGTACGCCGGGTCCGCCCGGCCCCATCCGTGATGCCTGCGTTACGTGGTGCCGCGCGTGGGGCGGCGCCGGGCTCGGCCTGCGGCGCGGATGATGGCCCAGGCCAGGGCCAGGATGGTCAGCGCGGTGAGCACGGCCTCCGGCCAGCCGGCCAGCCGGTCGGCCAGGGTGAGGCCGCTGCGCAGCGGGACCCGCGTGTCCAGCACCGCCCGCTGCCACAGCCCGCTGCGGGCCAGCACCGTCCCGTCCGGGGCGATGATGGCGCTCTCCCCGGTGGTCGAGGCGTACACGATGGCGCGGTCCGACGTGATGGCCTGGATCCGGGCCATGGCCACCTGCTGGGTGGACTCGCCGGACTGCCCGTCCACCTCGAACGTGGCGTCGTTGGACTGCACCGCGAGCAGGTTGGCGCCCGCGGTCACCTCCGACCGCACCAGGCCGTCGAAGCCGACCTCGTAGCAGATCACGTCGCCCAGCCGGATCGCGCCCTGCCGGAACACCACCGCGCGGCGGCCGGCGGTGAAGTTGACCGGCTGCAGGTTGACCAGCGAGGTGACGTGCGCGAGCAGGCTGCGGAACGGGATGTACTCGCCGAACGGGACCAGCTGGCGCTTCGCGTAGACGGCCACCGGGCCCCGGCGCGGCAGCCACAGCTGGCCGGTGTTGCGGAGCGGGTTCTGCAGCAGCGCCCCGATCAGGACCGGCCGGTTGATGGCGGCGACCGCGGTGGCGATCGAGGCGTAGATCGCCGGGTACTGGCGGGGGTCCAGGTCGGTCGAGTTCTCCGGCCAGATCACCATGTCGGGGGCGGGCCGGGCGCCCGCGGCGACCTGCGCGGCCAGGGCCCGGGTCGCGGCGGCGTGGTTCTCGGTGACCGTGGTCGCCCGGAGCAGGCCCGGCAGGGACCTCGCGTGCGGGACGTTACCCTGCACCGCGGCCACCGTCGCCGTGCGCTGCCCCGCCCCGGCCTGGTCCACCGGGAGCACGGTGCCGGCCAGGGCGATCCCGGCCGTGACCGCCGTGGCGGCCGCCGCGGCGATGAGGCGGCGCCGGTCGTGCAGGCCGCGCAGGACCAGCCAGGCCAGCATCGCCCCGGTCACCGCGACCAGGAAGGACAGCAGCGGAGGGCCGCCGATCGCGGCCCAGCCCGCGGTGGGCGCGCCCGCCTGGCTCATCGCCAGGCGGCCCCATGGGAAGGCGTAGGGCCAGCGGGCCCGCATCGCCTCGGCCGCCACCCACCAGCCGCCTACCGCCAGCGGCCAGCCGGGCAGCCCCAGCAGCAGCCGCTGGCCCACCGCGAGCAGCCCGAAGATCACCGCCTCGGCGAGGGCCAGCGCGGCCCACGCGTACCAGGCCACGTTGATCAGCCACGACAGCAGCGGCACGAAGAACGCGATCCCGAAGACCAGCCCGATGAGGAACGAGGCCCGCAGCCCCTGCCGGTGGAGCGCGATCACCAGCAGGGCCGTCCCGGCGGCGGCCAGCGGCCAGAGGCCGGCCGGCGGGAACGCGTCCGCCAGGGCCGCCCC
>JAOPYP010000100.1 GCA_025964635.1 Actinomycetes bacterium
GGCCCTGGCCGCCGGGGTGGCGGCGGGGCTGGAACGGCTGATCGGGCTGTTCCGCTGGCTCAGCCCGCCGAGTGGGATGTCGCTCACCGCGGCGGCGACGCTGGCCACCCTGGAGCGGAGCGGGCCGCGCCGGCTTACCGCCCTCGCGGCCCGGGAAGGGGTAACCCAGCCCGCCATGACCCAGCTGGTGGCCCGGCTGCAGGACGCGGGCCTGGTGGACCGGGTTCCCGATCCCGCGGACGGGCGCGTGGTCCAGGTCCGCATCACGGCCGACGGCCAGGCCATGCTGGCCGGCCGCCGGGCGGTGCGGGCCGAGCGGGTGGCCGCATTGCTGGCCCGGCTCAGCCCGGGCGAGCAGGCCGCACTGGCCGCGGCCCTGCCGGCCATGGATGCCCTGGCCAACGCGCAGCGTGATGAGCCGCTGGTGGGCCACGCGTGACGAATACGGCCCTGATGAGAACAGCCACCCGGGACCGGAAGGCCCGGGCGCTTCATACATTCCGAAACGGAGCACTTGGATGAGTGGCACATCCACCGGAGCGGTGAGCCCGTTCAAGCAGCCGAAGGCGGTCTTCGCGGTCGCCTTCGCCTGCGTCGTGTCGTTCATGGGCATCGGGCTGGTCGATCCGATCCTGCCCTCGATCTCGCACGAGCTGCATGCCTCGCCCAGCCAGGTGACGCTGCTGTTCACCAGCTATCTGGTCGTGACCGCGGTGGCCATGCTGATCACCAACTGGGTGTCCAGCCGGATGGGGGCCAAGAAGACGCTGATCGTCGGGCTGGCCCTGATCGTCGTGTTCAGCGCGGCGGCTGGAGCGTCGCCCACGATTGGCGCCATCATCGGCTTCCGGGCCGGCTGGGGCGTCGGCAACGCGCTGTTCATCGCCACCTCGCTGGCGGTCATCGTCGCGTCGGCCAGCGGCGGGTTCGCGGGCGCGATCGTGCTGTACGAGACGGCCCTCGGCGTGGGCATCGCGATGGGCCCGCTGCTGGGCGGCATCCTGGGCGAGGTCAGCTGGCGGGGCCCGTTCTTCGGCGTCTCGGCCCTGATGGCCATCGCGCTGATCGCCACGGTGATCCTGGTCGAGAAGACACCCAAGCCGCCCCGTAAAACCAGCCTGTCCGAGCCGCTGCGCGCGCTGCGCCACCGCGGCCTGCTGACCATGGCGCTGACCGCGCTCTGCTACAACTGGGGCTTCTTCACGGTGCTCGGCTACGCGCCGTTCCCCATGAACCTGAGCCCCATCAAGCTGGGCCTGGTGTTCACCGGCTGGGGAATCCTGGTCGCCCTCTTCGCCGTGTTCGGCGCGCCCACGCTGCAGGGGCGGCTGGGCATCGCCCGGACCATGTACCTGAACCTGGCCGCGTTCGCGGTGGTCGTGCTGGTCATCGCGATCTGGACCACGGACAACGCGGTGCTCATCCCGGCCGTGATCGTGTCCGGCATCTTCATCGGGATCAACAACACCGTCACCACCCAGGCGGTGATGACCGTCTCCCCGGTCGACCGGCCGGTCGCCTCGGCGGCCTACAGCTTCGTCCGGTTCATCGGCGGCGGGCTGGCGCCCTACGTCGCGGGCCGGCTGGTGATCGCGCTCAACATCCACGTGCCGTTCTACATCGCCTCCGGGGCGATCCTGCTGGGCATCGTCATCCTGTCCACCGCGCACGGCCTGCTCGCCGACGCGGAGCGGGTGCAGGCCGAGCAGGTTACAGCCCACGCTGGCGGCCCGGCTCCCGCCGCCCCGGCCACTGCGATGTTCCCGGTTGAGGGGGCCGCGCCGCAGCCTGAGCGCCGTCCCAGCCAGGGGGTGATCCTTGCCGCCATCGACCAGTCCCCGGTCGCCGGGCTGGTCACCGAGGCCGCGGCCCGGCTGGCCCTGGCCGACGGCCAGATCGTCCACGTGGTGCACGCCCGGGAAAGCGCCACCGCGGGGGACGTCGCGGTCGACGCCGAGGACCTGGACACCGCCCGCGATCTGGTCCGCGCGCACCTGGACCGGCTCGCGGCGCATCACGTGCCCGCCGAGGGCCAGGTCCTGCTGCACGCGGCCGATCATGGCGGCGCCGGGCGGCTCATCGCCGAGTACGCCACCACCATCCGGGCGACCACCATCGTGGTGGGCGCGCCGACCCACGGCGGACTGCCCGCGCTGATGGACGCCAGCGCCAGCCAGGAACTGATGCGGCACACGAGCAGTAACGTCCTGATCGTCAACCCGGCCGCCCCGACGCTCCCCGTCACCGCCAACCGTTCAGCCGCGGTGGCCATGGCGCAGGGCAGCGGATCCGGGAGCGAGGCGTCCTAACCGCCCGGGCCTGGTGGCCGGGGTCCCGACGGTGGGTACCGGGCGCGCCTGAGTCAGGCGCGCACGGGCTCGAGCAGCCGGTGCCGGGAGGCCAGGGACGCGCTCACCGGGTCGGGGCCGCCCGGCTTGCTGGCCAGGCCCGGTCCGGGGGCGACCAGCAGGTCCTGGACCGGCACGGCCTGGCCGCAGCTGCCGCAGGTGCCGTCGCCGCCGACCGCGCCGCT
>JAOPYP010000264.1 GCA_025964635.1 Actinomycetes bacterium
GTCACCACGGGCAGCGCACCGGCCACGGCCAGCGGCTTCGGGCCGGGGTGCAGGATCTCCAGGTCCCGGGACCGCTGCAGTCCGGCCAGCACCGCGGGTTCGGTCGCCACCTGCGCGAGCGCGGCCCGGGTCAGCATCCAGGCGGGCCGGCCCTCCGGCGTGAGGGCGGCCGGGGTCAAGGCCCCGGATGGTGCGGGCCCGGGCGAGGATGCGTGGCCCCGGTGCGGTGCGGACGCCGAGCACCCGGTGAGCACGCAGGCGACCGCGGTGAGCACGGCGGCCCCGCAGACTTCACGGGCCGCCGCGGCCATCAGCCGGACGGGCCGGGAGGCGATCATGGCTCCTCAGTACGTGTCTGGCCGGGCGTTCCTAGCGGGCACCAGACCAGGCTCCAGGCTGGCGGCCCAGGGCCCCGCGTTCGCAGGTTACCCGCTGTGCCTGGTCCCGGCCCCGTGCGTGCGGGACCCGTGCGGGGACCGCTGCGTGAAGGACCGGTGCGTGGGGGACCCGTGCGTGACCGACCGGGACGCGGGGACCCGGCGTGCGGCGGCCCGGGCCATCTGCCCCTGGAACGGTAACGAACCGAGCTGGATGTCGGCGGTCATCCCGCTGAGCGGCGTGATCCGGGTCCGGCCGGGCACCCGCACCACTGCCTCGTAGGCGGTGCCGCCCGAGCTGGTCACGGGGGTGGGGGACAGTTCGGTGATCGTCCCCTTGACCCCGCTGAGCTGCGCGGCCGGGATAGAGATCGTCACGTTCCCGCCGATCTTCACCGCGGACGTGTCAGTCTGCGGGATCAGCAGCCTGACCTGCCACCCGCCGTCGGTGCGCAGCGCGATCACCGGCAGCGCCATGCCCCCGGCGCGCAGGCTGGCCATCGGGCCGCCCGGCAGGAGTGAGAACCTGCGCCGCTCGGCCGGTGAGGCCTGGGCGTGCGCGGCGGAACCACGGAGCCCGGCGGGGCTGACCGTCTCGCCGGGCTGCCCGAAGATGGCGACGACGGTCCCGGTGCTGGGCGCCATGATCTCGGTGGCGACCAGCTTCGTCTGGTCCGCGGCCCGGCGGGCCCGGTCCCTGGCCAGCTGGGCCTGGGCGGCGGTGACACTGGCGGCCGCGGACCCGTCGGCTTGCAGCGCGGCCAGGTTCGCCTTGTCGGCCGTGATCGCGGCGCGGTCGGCCCGGACGGCCACGGTCCCCGCCGCGCCGGTCTCAGTGGCCAGCAATTCTCCCTGGCGGACGACCTGACCCAGGTGGACCCGGACACTGGCCACCCGGCCGGACCTCCCGAAGTTGAGACTGGCGATGCCGCTGCTGCTGACCACGCCGGTGAACGAGCGGCTGTTCGCAGCCAGGATCGACGGCACGTACAGCACCACTCCCACCACCGAGGCCCCCGCCAGCAGGACCCCGCCCAGGCGCTGGGCGCGGCTGGTGAACGTCCGCGAGCCGCCCGCGTCACGGTCGCGGACCACCCGGCGCAGGGAGAGAGTTTCCAGCCGCGGGATGCGCGGGGCCCCGGCCGGCTCATCCTCCGGGTCTGGCTCGGACCAGCCGTCGTCCCACGAGTCGCCGGCCGGGGCCGGAGGCACGCGGAAGCCGTGCCCTTCCGGCCCGTACCAGCTCTCACCGTCCCGCCCGCCCGGGTAGCCGGAATCCGGGTCGCCACGGCCAGGGCGGCCAGGATCCGCGTAGCCCGGATGGAACTGGCCCGGGTCGAAGCGGCCCGGGTCGAAGCGGCCCGGGTCGAAGCGGCCGGAGCCGGGATAGCCGGAGCCGGGGTGACCAGAATCGGGGTGACCAGAATCGGGAAAATAGGCATCCTGATATCGGGGACCAGGGTCGTCGAAACCTGCAGAATCCGGGTCCTGCTCGTCCGCCCCAGAATAAACAGAGTCACCGTAACCAGGATCCGGGTAGCCGGGGTCACGGAAGCCGGGCTCGCCGTCCCAGTAATCCCGGGAATCGGCGTAACCGGATCCTGGAAAACGGTCCCCGGTAATACGGTCGCCAGGGTAAGGGCCCTGGGGATAACCGTTCTGGGGATAACCGGCCGGCGGGTAACCCTCCGGGGGATAACTGTGCGCGCCCGGGCCGGTATCCAGGAGGACTCCGTTCCCCCGATACGGTGACCCGCCGTCGTAGTCATCCTCGGCGCCGTCATCGTCCTCGCTGCGGTCGTCGTCTGGATCCGGGGCGTCCTGGATCAGCATGCTCCGCGAACGGTGGCCGCGCCAGCGAGACCAGTCGTGCCGCTTCCCCTTAGGCGCCGGGCGGTCCCGCTGGCCTTCTGCGGGCGCCCGGTTCTCCCGGTCATGGGGTCCGACTGCCTCAGGGTAGTCGTCCCCGATGAGGAGAGACACGTCGGCTCACTCCAGTGGCTGCGGGGATAACGAAGTTATCACAGCGCTTTACGGCAATGAAGGCGCATCGGGTTATGTCAGGTTCTACCGTGGTAAAGCACCGGGACCGGCGAAGACGCTGGACAACGGCAGCCAATAGTTGCTGAGCCGGTGAGATCCGCGTACGCCCTTTAGTGCAGGTACCTAATGGATATTTTGGTCACTGCCCTCACGGTTGTGCTGCTCGTGGCGCTCGTCGCCGCCTGCCTGCTGCCGGTGGGTGCGGACAGCCGTGATGACCTGGGCGACGGGATGACCGAGGTGGTCATCCCGCGGCATGTCCGGACCCCACGCTGGCGGCCGCGCACCCTGGGCTTCTTCGCCGTGACCGCGGTCCTGAGCCTGCTCTTCCTCACCGTGCGGCAGCTGCCCGGGCTCTACTCCGCCGCGGTGGGGAACGTGGCGGACGCGATCACCCGCGACCCGGCCACGGTCAATGGGTACGTCGCCCGGCTGCGGCCCGCCCTGGTGTTCTTCGGGGTGGCTTACATCGCCGGGACCGCGGCGGTGGTCCGGGCGAACCTGGGCCGCCGCCTGGCCGTACTCGGCCACGCCGTCCTCTACATCGCGATGTCCATCCTCACCCAGGCGCTGATGATCACGGTCGGCATCGCCTCCGGCTGGCTGGTGGCGCCCTTTGGCATCGAGGCCACGCTGGCGAACCTGCTCATCGGCGGCCTGGTGGTGATGCGCCTGACGTTCACGACCTTCGTGCTGCCCCGGGCGACCACGCTGCCGAGGGTGCGCCGCCCGCGGCTGTGGGACACCGTGCTGACGTGCTGCGCGCTGATTACCGTGGTCACGGTGCTGATCGCCGGGTACGCGTACATCTCCGAGCAGTCCAACCTGAACTCGGTTCTGCAGGTGTTCCTGCCGCTGTACGCGGTGAACGTGCTGTTCATCTTCATGTTCGCGCCGCTGTGGCTGCTCTGGTGGGTCAACCGCAGGCTGCCCGGGCCGGGCTCGTACCGGCCGCCAGTGGACATCATCATCCCGGCGTACAACGAGACAGAGAACATCGCCCGCCTGCTCCGCTCCGTGGACGTGGCGGCCGCCCGCTACGGCGGCCCGGTCCACGTCGTGGTGTCCGACGACGGCTCCACCGACGACACCGCGGAGGTCGCCGGGGAGGAGATCGCGAACTTCCGGCACGCCCAGGGCTGGGTGCTGACCGGCCCGAACGGGCGGCAGTCCGCGGCCCTCAACCGGGCCATCGCGGCCACCGGCGCGGAGATCATCATCCGGGTGGACGCCGACTGCGTGCTCGGTGAGGACACGCTGCTCTACGCCGTGCCCTGGTTCGAGGACCCGGAGATCGGCTGCGTGGGCGCGATCGAGGAACCGCGCACGGACACCGTGACCTGGTTTCACCGGATGCGGGCGCTGGAGACGGCCTTCCAGTTCCGGTTCGCCCGGCTCGGCCTGAGCATGGTGGACGGGATCGTGGTCATCCCCGGCACGTTCACCGCCATGCGCCGCGGCCCGGTGGTCACCGCGGGCGGCTTCCCGGTCGGGATGAACGGCGAGGACGCGGACCTGACCATGCATATCGGCCGGCTCGGCTACCGCGTGATCGTGGACCCGCGGATCCGCTCCTACGAGGACGTGCCCCGCAGCCCCGGCGAATTCGTCGAGCAGCGCACCCGCTGGGCCCGGGCCGGCTACCACGTGTACGCGCGGCACGTGCCGCTGCGCGCCGGGTCAGCCGGCCCCCGCGTCTGGTTCTGGACCCTGCGCCGCGGCTTCTCCTGGTTCTCCATCCAGGCCGGCCTGGTCGCCCCCATCTTCCTG
>JAOPYP010000266.1 GCA_025964635.1 Actinomycetes bacterium
CGCTCGCGGAGCCCGCCCGCGCTGACGGGCCCGGTTCCGCCGGCGCTGGCCGGCTCGGCCGGGCCGCCGCTGGCGCTCAGCACAGCGGCCCGCCCGCCACGTAGATCACCTGGCCGGACACGAACCCGGCGCCCTCGCTGGCCAGGAAGGAGATGGTGTGCGCGACGTCGTCCACCTGGCCGACCCGGCGGACCGGGATCTGGCCCGCCGCGGCGGCCTGGAAGTCCTCGAAGCCCATGCCCACCCGGGCCGCGGTCGACGCGGTCATGTCGGTGACGATGAACCCCGGGGCGACCGCGTTCGCGGTGATGCCGAACGGGCCGAGCTCGATGGCGAGCGTCTTGGTCAGGCCCTGCATGCCGGCCTTGGCCGCGGAGTAGTTAGCCTGCCCCCGGTTGCCCAGCGCCGAGCTCGACGACAGGTTCACGACGCGGCCGAAGCGGGCCTCCACCATGTACTTCTGCGCCGCCTTGGTCATCAGGAAGGCGCCGCGCAGATGCACGCCCAGGACCGTGTCCCAGTCGTCCTCGCTCATCTTGAACAGCATGTTGTCCCGGATCACGCCGGCGTTGTTGACCAGCACCGCGGGCGGCCCGAGCTCAGCGGCCACGGTTTCCACGGCCGCCTGCACCTGGTTGGACTGGCTCACGTCGGCGCCGACCGCGAGGGCCCGGCCGCCGGCCGAGGCGATGGCCTCCACCGTCGCCTTGCAGGCGTCCGCGTCCAGGTCGAGCACGGCCACCGCCAGCCCGTCCGAGGCCAGGCGCCGGGCCGTGGCGGCCCCGATGCCACGGGCCGCGCCCGTGACGATGGCCACTCGCTGCTCATCCTGAGGCATGATCATTGTCTCCTTGCTGGTGTCATCCGTGACCGTGGCAGGCATTCTCCGGCTCAGCCGGAGGACTCGCGGGCGACCCGGTAGGGGCGCAGTTCCCGGCGGGCGAGCGAGCGCTTGTGCACCTCGTCGGGGCCGTCGGCGAAGCGGAGGGTCCGGGCGTTCGCCCACAGGTAGGCGAGCGGGAAGTCCTGGCTGACCCCGGCCGCGCCGTGCGCCGTGATCGCCTTGTCGATCACCCATTCGGCCATGGCCGGGGTGATGATCTTGATGGCCTGGATCTCACTGTGCGCGCCCTTGTTGCCCGCCGTGTCCATCAGCCAGGCGGTCTTCAGCACCAGCAGCCGGGCCTGCTCGATCCGCACCCGCGCCTCGGCGATCCACTCCTGGATCACCCCCTGGTCGGCCAGGGGCTGGCCGAACGCGACCCGGTCGGTGACCCGGCGGCAGAGCAGCTCCAGGGCCCGCTCGGCCGAGCCGATCAGCCGCATGCAGTGGTGGATCCGGCCCGGGCCCAGCCGGGCCTGGGCGATCGCAAAACCGTCGCCCTCGCCGGCGATCAGGCTGGCCGCTGGTACCCGGGCGCCATCGAACACGACCTCGGCGTGGCCGCCGTGCGGACCATCGTCGTACCCGAACAGGCTGAGCCCGCGCTGCACCGTGACCCCGGGAGTGTCCCGGGGCACCAGGATCATTGACTGCTGACGGTGCCGGTCCCCCTCCCAGGCGGTGCGGCCCATCACGATGAAGATCTCGCACCCCGGGTTCATCGCGCCGGACGACCACCACTTCCGGCCGGTGAGGACGTACTCGTCCCCATCACGCTCGATCCGGGTTGTGATGTTCGTCGCATCCGAGGACGCGACGTCCGGCTCGGTCATGCAGAAGGCGGACCGGATCGTCCCCTCCAGCAGCGGCCGGAGCCAGCGTTCCTGCTGCTCGGGTGAGCCGAATTCGGCCAGCAACTCCATGTTCCCGGTGTCCGGGGCGGCACAGTTCAGCGCTTCGGGGGCGATCGCCGGGCTGCGGCCGGTAATCTCCGCCAGCGGCGCGTACTGGAGGTTGGTGAGCCCGGCACCTTCCGGGTGATGGGCCAGGAACAGGTTCCACAGGCCCCGCCCGCGGGCCTCCTGCTTCAGCTCCCCGATAACCCCGGGGCGCTCCCAGGCGCGTCCTGCCTGCGCGTTGTCCCGCACCTGTGCCGCGAACACCGGCTCCGCCGGATAGACGCATTCGTCCATGAACGCGAGGAGGCGTTTCCTGAACTCCTCCGTGCGGACGTCATAGCCGAAGTCCATAGAGCCTCCTGACCGGGTCCGCAGACGACTCTACCTACTGACGGGTACGCCGCCTATGGGCTGGTCTGGCCGACCCGGCGGAACACGTAGACGAAATTGTTCTCGTAGACCTGCCGGTAGGTGACGCCGGGGTGGCGCTGCTCAACGAACGTGAGCGGGTCGCTGGGCGGCGGATTCCAGCCGCTGTCCAGCTCGTCGAATACGACGTAGCGCGGCGCCGGGTTCCCGCCGATGCCGATCCAGTAGGTGTCATCGCGGGCGGCCAGCGGGGCCAGCATGGTGAGCGTGGCCTCCACGGTGGTGCCGCCGGGCACCCAGGCCAGGGCGGCGTCCTCGGCCCGGATGTGCGGGCTGATCTGGTAGGTCTGGGCCTGCCACAGGTCACTGAGCGGGAACGGCCAGGCGGTCACGACCGCGATCCCCAGCATGAGCGCCGGGACGGCCCGGGTGACCACCGGATCCAGCCAGGACGAGAGCAGGGGCTGGCCGCCCTCACCGGCGGGGAGTCCCCGGTAGGCGCGGATCCGGGCCAGCGTGCCGATGGCGGCGATGAACACGATGGGCATCACCGTGGCGTTGTAGTGGTACCCCGCTCCCCAGTAGGCGCTGTTCGTGGAGACGAACCGCAGGGCCAGGCCCGGCACCGCCACCAGGGCGAGCGGCGACCCCAGCGCGAGGAACGCCACCGGCAGCAGGATGAGCAGCGTAGTACGCAGCTTCGGCACGGGCGAGTGACCGAACTGGGCGAGCACCGAGGACGGTGAGGGATGTGCCCCGCCGGGGCTCAGCACGCCGCCGTCGGTCCAGTAGGGGTACTGATGCAGCGGGTTGAAGTGCGGGATGATCACCGCGATGGCCAGGAGGGACCAGGCGAGTCCCCAGACGGTCAGCAGCGCACCCCAGCGCAGAGCGGCCCGGTCCCCTCCATCGCCGCGGGCCCGGGACAGGCTCATGACCACGATGAGCACGCCGATGGCCGCGACCGTGAAGCCCTGGTCTTCCTTCACGAACACCAGTGGCAGCGCCCAGACCGCCGCGGCCCGGACCCTGCCCCGCAGCAGCGCGGACAGCGAGCAGGCCAGCAGCGGGACGGCGAAGGCGATCTCGTGGAAGTCGAAGTCGATCATCTGCTGCAGGCCCCAGGAGAACCCGTAGGCGGCGCCGATCATCCGCCCGGCGCCAGTGCCGAGGCGGGCCGCGGCCGCCCGGCTCACCGGGATGACGGAGACGGCGGTCAGCAGGGCCTGGACCACGAGCAGCGTGGCCGCGCTGGGGAACAGCAGGAAGACCGGGGCGACCAGGCCGACGATCGGCTGGAAGTGGTCGCCGAGCAGGTTGAAGCCGGACCCGTGGATGTTCACCACCGGGGCGTGCAGGTGGGCCAGCTGCCGGACGTACTCGGTGAAGATGCCCAGGTCCCAGGAGCCCGGGGCGAGCTGGACGTAACGGAACAGCGAGATCGTGGTGTACGCCGCGAATGCGGCCAGCGCGATCAGCCACGGCACCCAGTCGGCCCGGCCGGGCCGGCGGCCTGGTGAGGCACGGCCGGGCGCCGTGGTGTCGCGTACCCCGGCGGTACCAATCGCCACGGCTGTCTCGGTAGCCCCATGGGCGCCGGATGCCCCATGCGCATCACGAACGTCATCCTGCCCCTCCGCGTGGGGCACCGGATCCGGAGGGTTGCCGCCGGTCGTGATCATCCGTCCTAGGTCGAGTGTGTCCGCCTGGGATTCCCCGCGGCCTCGGCCCAGCGTAACGCGCCCGGCCCGGACCGGCGGAAAGCTTTACGCCCGGCCGACGGGAGCGCAGCAGACTCATGACCTGCGGGCCATGTCCTAGCGCAGCAGCAGCTTGCCGATCCGGCGGCCCGCCACGAGCAGGCCGATCAGGCCCATGACGGCCAGGTAGGCGGCGTGCCAGAGCAGGTCCAGGTGGACCGTGCCCAGGGTGAGATCCCGCAGCATCACCACGCTCTGGTACAGCGGCGTGCATTCCACCACAAACTGCAGCGGGCGCGGGTACACGCTCAGCGGGTAGAACGTGGTCGAGAACAGGAACATCGGCAAGGTCGCCAGCGTGACGAACTCGAAGTCCTGCCAGGTCCGCATGTACGTGGTGCAGGCCATGCCGGCCGCGGCGAACGCGAACCCGGTGAGCACGGCGGCGGGCAGCGCGGCCAGCGCCCACGGCGAGTAGACCAGGCCCATGGCCGCCATCACGACCATGAAGGCCACCGCGTACAGGGCGCCGCGCAGCAGCGCCCAGCTGATCTCGCCCAGGGCCACGTCACCGGCCCGCATGGGGGTGGCCAGCGCGGCGTCGTAGAGCTTCTCGTACTTGAGCCGGAAGAACACGTTGAAGGTGGAGTCGAACAGGGCGCCGTTCATGGAGGCACTGGCCAGCAGGGCGGGCGCCACGAAGGCGGCGTAGCTGACCGGCGTGCCGGCCGGGCCGTGCACCGAGCCGACCAGCTTGCCCAGGCCCACCCCGATGGACAGCAGGTAGAACAGCGGCTCGACCACCCCGGACACGAACACGAGCCAGGTGTGCCGGTAGACCAGCGCGTGCCGCTCGACCAGGAACAGGCTGCCCCGGCCGCCCACCGACCGCACGGCCCGGCGCAGCGGGCCGCGGCCGGGCAGCACCCGCAGCGGCAGCCCCCGCACTTCAGACACGGGGCCGCTAGACATAGAGCCGCCTGGTGTAGCTCCGGTCCCCGGCGATGATGCCGGCCCCCAGCACGACCAGCAGGTAGCCGACGTGCAGGAGCGCCGAGGGCAGGGTGGCGATGCCCAGGCACAGGTCCCGGCACAGCGCCACGCCGTGCCACAGCGGGGTCAGGTAAGCGATCGGCCTGATCCATACGGGCAGCTGGGTGACCGGGAAGAACGTCCCGGAGAACAGGAACAGCGGGATCATCCCGAAGCGGTACACCACGGCCAGCGAGGTGTCCTTGGTCCGGGTCACGGTCCACGCCTCGATCGGCGCCGTGAACGCCAGGCCGGTGAGCACCGCGACCGGCAGGGCCGCGATGGCCAGCGGCGAGGTGATCGCGCCGAACATGGCCGCCACGGCCAGGAACACGGCCGAGGTCATGGTCAGCTTCAGCGCGACGAACAGCAGGTGCCCGTGGAACAGGTCAGCCGGGCGCAACGGGGAGGACACGGCGGCCTGGTAGGTCTTGTTCCACTTGACCGAGCCGAAGACCGGGTAGGTGGACTCCCCCACCCCGGTGCCCATCGCGCTCGCGGCCAGGAGGCCGGGCGCGAGGAAGATCAGGTAGCTGACCCGGCCCAGGGAGGCCGTGCCGTGCTGGTCGACCAGCGTGCCCAGGCCGAGACCCATCGCGCCCAGGTAGAGCAGCGGGTTCAGCACCGTGGAGATGATCGAGCCGCGCCAGGTCCGCCGGTAGTCGGTCAGCCAGAACCGCAGCTGCCGGACCGCGAAGTTCCAGGCGGGCACGGGGTCAGGCCGGGCGGGCCAGGCCAGCCCGGCGGCCGGCCCGCGGGGCTGGGCCGGGGCCGCCATCAGTCCTCCAGCCGGCGGCCGGTCAGCCGCAGGAACACGTCTTCCAGCGTGCTGCGCCGGACCAGCGACGTGAGCGGGTCCAGGCCCAGCCCCCGCACCGCGGCCAGCGCGGCGTCCCCGTCCGCGACGTAGAGCAGCACCCGGTCGGCCAGCACCTCACGGCGCTGCGCGGGCACCGCGGCCAGCTTCTCCGCGGCGTTCTCGTGGACCGCGGGGTCGAACCGGAGCTCGAGGACCTCCGGGGTGGAGTACCGCTCGATGAGGTCCCGGGGGGACCCCTCGGCCGCGATCCGGCCCGCGTCCATGACTACGAGACGGTCGCACAGCTGCTCGGCCTCGTCCATGTAGTGCGTGGTCAGCACCAGGGTTACCCCCTGCTGCTTGAGCCGGAACAGCCGGTCCCAGACCACGTGCCGGGCCTGCGGGTCGAGGCCGGTGGTCGGCTCGTCGAGCAGCAGGATCTCCGGCTCGTTGATCAGTGAGCGGGCGATGGTCAGCCGGCGCTTCAGCCCGCCGGACAGCGGCTCCACCCGGTCGTCCTGGCGGTCGGCGAGCTGGACGAACTCCAGCAGCCGGTCGCTCCGTTCCCGGATGACCGGCCGGGGCAGCCCGAAGTACCGGCCGTACACGAGCAGGTTCTCCCGGACGGTGAGCTCCACGTCCAGCGAGTCCTCCTGGGGCACCACGCCGAGCCGGGCCCGGATCGCGGGGCCGTCGGCCACCGGGTCCAGGCCGAAGATCGTGAGCTCCCCAGCGGTGGGCGGCGACACGCAGCCGATCATGCGCATCGTGGAGGATTTGCCCGCGCCGTTGGGGCCGAGGAAGCCGAACGCCTCACCGCGGTTCAGCTCGAAGTCGACCCCGTCCACCGCCGTGAAGCCGCCGAACCGCTTCGTGAGGCCGCGAGCACGGATAAGAGCGGTGGTCACGGGCACTCACGCGAGACTACCCGGAGGGCGAAATAATTCCGAGTGAGTTAATTTCCGGCTTCTTGACCCCGTAATGATGGCCCAGTGGCCACGCCGGCCTGACCGTGCCGGTACTGTCACAAGCAGCAATCCATAACCCCGCAGGACCCGCCCCCCGCTGCACTGGTGAGAGGAAGACGGCCAGGTGAGTTTCGCTGTGCGGCTGTATGAGCGGTTCCGCGTGCTGATCCATGAGGCGGCCAAGTTCGGCGTGGTGGGCCTGGCCGGGTTCATCGTGAGCCTCGGCGGGGCCGACATCCTGCACTTCGACGCGGGCGTGGGCAAGTACAAGGCCGTCATCGTGGCGACGATCGCGGCCACCGTGGTGACCTTCCTCGGCAACCGCTACTGGGCCTTCCGGCACCGTGAGCGGGTCGGGATGGGCCGGGAAACCCTGCTGTTCTTCGTGTTCAACGCGATCGGCCTGCTGATCCAGCTGGCCTGCGTCGCGATCGTCGCGGACGGCGCTGGCCTCCAGGGCAAGGTCTGGTACAACCTCGCCAACCTGACCGGGATCGGGCTGGGCACGCTGTTCCGCTTCTGGTCCTACCGCAAATGGGTGTGGCGGACGCAGGAGCCCACGGGCGGAGTGCCGGTCCCTGGACATCGCCGGGTGGCCCCGGCCCCCGGGTTCCCGGAGGCGGGCGTGGCCGGGGCCGTCGCGGTCGGCCTGGACGAGGAAGCCACGCTGTACGGTCGCGGGCCTGAGGAATATGACGAGGCCGGGAACTACGGCCAGCCTGACAACTACGCAGGCCCCCGGAATTTTGACCGGACCGAGAACTACAGGCCCGAGGGCGCGGACTACGGCCGCCGCCGCGACGGCAACGGCGGCCGGCGCAGCGGCCCCCGGCACGCCGCCGCGAAGCAGCGCAGCTAACGGCGTTCAGCACGTATGGCGCGTGAAGCGCCTGCCCTCCAAGCCGCCTCCGCCGCCTCGGACGAGGCACCGCCTTCCGCCCCGTCATCGTCGGGCCTGGGCGGGCGGACCGGGCCGGGCGCGGGGTTCGTTGCGGAGAATTCTGGGTTAGCGGGGGCCGGTGCAGCCGGTGCCGCTGCGGCCGACCAGCGGAAGGCGCTGCGCGTAGGCGGCCGTGGACTGCGCCTGGGTGATCTTGCCGGTGGCCACCAGCCGGCCCAGTACATGGGCCTCACGGGCCCGGCCGCGCGCGTAGTGCGCGATGGGGTCGTCCGCGGAGGGCCCCTGGACCAGCCCGGCCAGCGTGGCCGCCTCCGGCAGGGTGAGCCCGGCCGGGGTGGTGCCGAAGTACCCGCAGCTGGCCTGGGCCAGGCCGTAGTAGCCGTGCCCGAAGTACGCGACGTCGGCGTACATCCGGAGCACGGTCGCCCGGCTGTAGGTCAGGTCGAGCTTGATGCCCAGCATGACCTGCTTGACCTCGACGCCGAACCCACCCTGGCCTGGCGTGTACAGCATCTTGGCCAGCTGCTGGTAGAGGGTCGCGCCGCCCTGGTCGCCGCGGCCGGTGAGCTGCGAGGCGGCGACCCGGGCGATCGCGTAGATGTCCACCCCGGGCTCGGAGTAGAAGCGGTGATCTTCGGTCGCCACCAGGGACTCAGCGAACAGCGCGGACATCGGCGGTCCCGGGTAGGCGGCGTGGTGCGCCTTGTCGATGGCCCGGGCCAGGGCCGGGGCGTTGCTGACCGACGGGGTGAGCGCAAACAATACGCCAAACGCGATCACGGCCAGCATGACCAGGGCCAGCGCGAAGCCGAGCAGCCAGCGCAGCACCTGCCAGCGGCGGCGCCGGCGGTACGGCCGCCCGGGCAGATAGGCGTCGTCGTCCGGGTAATCCCGGTAGTCCCCGTAATCTCCGTGATCCGGGTCAGGATCGTCGTCCGGGCAGGGATTGTCGTCCGGGTAGTTGCGGTACGGGTCCCCGGACGTGGTGCCGTACGGCAGCGGCGCCGTCTGCGGGTCGTAACTCATCCGCACTGCCCGGGGATCACCCGGCCCACCCTCCCCGGCCGCTCCCCGTGCCATCATCCGTGTGCTCCGTACTGGTCGAAGGCCGTCGCGGGGTTACGCGGGGCCTACCCCAGTAACGCAACGAAGAATCATCGCGCTAAGTGCCCGTTCGGCGCGGGTTCCCCGGTAACCGCCCTCGTGGGGGTTACGCTACTTCCCGTAATCGACTACCTACGGTAGGTAGTCCTCAGGGGGGATCAAAGGATGAGGCAAGTCTCAAGACTGCTCGCCGGTGTCGTGGCCGTCGGTGCGAGCGCCTTCACGCTCGTGGGGGCCAGCGCGGCGGATGCCGCGTCGTCCACGGTCTACGTGTCCAGGCACGGCCATTCCGGGGCCCCGGACCGCTCGTGCTCCACGGCCCGGTACCGCCATATCAACGAGGCCATCGCGGCCGCCCCGAGGGGCGGCCGGGTGATCGTCTGCGGTGGCACGTACAAGGTGCAGGCCGTGGTGACCAAGTCGCTCGCGCTGATCGGCCGCCACGGCGCCACCATCGACGCCAAGGGCCAGAAGCCGATCGTCAAGAAGCTGCCCGGGGGCAGCGGCGTGGTGGTTTTCGGCGCCCGGAACGTCGAGGTCAGCGGGTTCACCGTGGTCAACGCGGGTTTCGACGCGATCCTGGTCGCGCGCAGTACCCGGGTCCTGGTCTCGCACAACCGGCTCATGCACAACGGGAACGTGGGGGTGGACTTCAACGGCACGTCCGACTCGCTGGCCACGCACAACATGTCGGAGTTCAACAAGGGCGGCGGCTTCCTGATCGCCGACGACCTCGGCCCGACCCACTTCGACGCGGTCACCTGGAACACCGCCCGGCGTAACCCCGACGGTTGCGGGGTCATCATCGCCGGCCACTCCACCAGCGGGGTGTGGGGCAACTACGTCGCGCACAACCTGCTCACCTTCAACGGCCTCAACCGGAAGGTACCGGGGGCCGGTGTGGTCATCGCCACCGAGGTCAAGGGCGAGCGGGTGTCCGGCAACGACGTGGCGCACAACGTGATCTACGGCAACGGCCTGGCCGGGGTGACGATCCACTCGCACGTGCCGGGGCAGCACATGAGCGGCAACCAGATCGTGGGCAATGACATCGGCAGGAACAACCTCGTCGGTGACACGATCGGGCTGGCCCCGCCGGTCACGGCCCACCCGGACAAGCGCACCACCGGCATCCTGGTCGGCGCCTCGTCCTCCATCAAGGTGTGGATCCACGGCAACTACATCCACAGCAACTGGTTCGGGATCTACCTGAACGGCCGGATCCACGCCCACATCTTCCACAACCGCTACCGCCACGTGCACAAGCGCATCAAGGTGGCGTAAGCACGCAGCGGTGCAGGGCCCGGCTGCCCTCCGCCTGCCTCAGGCGGCACAGGGCAGCCGGGCTTCTTGTTTTGCGCAGGCGTTTAGCGGGGCGGCGGCGGAGGGCATACAGCGGGATGGCTGCCGGTTGAGGTGAACGTGCTGGACCGCAGGGGCGAAACCCCCGCAAGCTGGCACAGCATGTGCCCCGGCATTCAGCCCTTTCCCTCTCGTGGAGCGCCGCCATGGAAGTCAAGGAACTCGGACATCTCGTCCTCTACGTTCACAACCTCGACCGCTCCGCGTCGTTCTACCGGGACGTGCTCGGCTGGCGCCAGATCATCGGCGGCCCCGAGGATGACCCGCTCCCCTTCCGCGCCGCGGCGTTCTCCGCGCCGTCCGGGCGGACCCACCACGAGTTGCTGCTCATCGAGGTCGGCGAGGATGCCGCCAACCTGCCGCCGGGCCGCCGGGTGGGGCTCTATCACTTCGGCCTGAAGGTCGGCGACAGCGACGACGAGCTCCGCGGGGCGTTGGCGGCCCTGGAGGCGAACGGGGTCAATGTGGTCGGGGCCAGCGATCACACGATCACCCACAGCCTGTACATCACCGACCCGGACGGCAA
>JAOPYP010000163.1 GCA_025964635.1 Actinomycetes bacterium
CATCAGGTCAGGAGAACGGGAGCTCGCCGAACAGCTCCTGGATGCGGCGCAGATCCCGGAGCCGCGGCTCGGTCTCGCCGCCCACCCAGCGGCCGACCGTCTTGACCGAGACGCCGAGCTGCCGGGCCGCGGCTTCCTGGGTCAGCCCCTCACGGCGCAGCGCGGTAGACATCCAGTCCGCGAACGTGGCCGGCCGCACGGAAGCTCCTGGCCTGGGCCCGGCCACGGCCGGGCGGGCCGTGACCGCGGGCACCCTGGCGGCCACCTCCGCCGGCGGCTGGTTGGAGTGCAGCACGTCCACCTCGACGTGCTCAGGGAAGATCCGGAAGGAGACCTGGATCGCCCCGGTCGGCCCGGCCGCGTCGAGCAGGGCACGGAACACCGTCTCGCTGACGCCGCGGGTGCCCTCCTCGCTCAGGGGTGACTCGGCCAGGCAGCGGCGGACGAAGTCGCGGATCTCCGGGATCCAGGATGGCCGGGCCGGAAATGTCTGGGATAGCACAACCACGGGGACGACCTCGATCGACCCGTCCCCGTTTTCGTTGGGCAGTTCCGCCACCTGTCTCCTCCGGCCAGTCCTGTCTCCTCCGGCCTGTCCTGGCCGCGGACGCGGGCCAGCCTGAACACAGAGTACGCGTCTGGCCGGGATCGCGTGGTCACCGTCCGGCCCTCATTTTCCGAAGCCGCCGGCAATGTGGCTGGTCAGCGGGATGCTGCCCGCGCGGCGGGGGAGCACCAGATGACTGGCCGGGGTAACTGGCCTGGCCTGCGGGAACCAGACGCCAGATTTGTCCGGCCTGACTGGACATTTATGTCTGACGACTTGCCGCTACTGCCTTGATACGCATGGTGGGGCGGTTTAGCATAACGGCACCTGCGCATGATGCAGGCAAGGCCTCTATGAACCATCTCCCAGGCGCTGGTGCGCCCTCCGTGGTTCGGGTCGTCAGGCGGTCATCGGGGACCGCCAGGCGGCTGGCTTCGGCTGGCGCGGCAGCGCCAGACGCGAGTTCAGGCCCACCCCGCGCCCCGCACACCCCTGACGACAGTGACGCCCCTCGCCGCCCGCGCGGCGAGGGGTTCCGTCTCCTGCGCAGCCCTGGTGCCCGCCACCCGCTCTGCGCCTGCCAAGCCGGCCGACCCGCCGGAACCGCGGCCAGCCGGATCACCTAGATCTCAGCTCGCCAGATCACAGGGAGGGGGTGGCCTGCAATGGCCACTGCCACGGAGACCAGCGACGGTTCGGCCCAGGCCACGGAAGAGCCCGTGGTGCACATCCTCTGGATGAACGGAGGACTCGGCTGCGACGGGGATTCGGTCGCGCTGACCGCCGCCACCCAGCCGAGCATCGAGGAGATCGTCCTGGGCGCGCTGCCCGGGCTGCCCAAGGTGTCCGTGCACTGGCCGCTCATCGACTTCGAGTGCGGGCCGGAGCAGGGCGCCGATAACTTCATTGAGTGGTGGCACAAGGCCGACCGGGGCGAACTCGACCCGTTCGTCCTCGTGGTCGAGGGTTCGATTCCCAACGAGGCCATCAAGCCTGAGGGCTACTGGTGCGGTTTCGGCAACAACCCCGCGACTGGCCAGCCGATGACCACCAGCGAGTGGCTGGACCGGCTCGCGCCGAAGGCCACCGCGATCCTCGCGGCCGGAACCTGCGCCACCTACGGCGGCATCCACGCCATGGCCGGTAATCCCACCGGGGCGATGGGGGTGCCCGACTACCTGGGCTGGGACTGGCGCTCCAAGGCCGGGCTCCCGATCGTCTGCGTGCCTGGCTGCCCGACCCATCCGGACAACCTCTCGGAGACCATCCTCTACCTGCTTTACCAGGTGGCGGGCCAGGCCCCGATGATCCCGCTGGACGAGGCGCTCCGGCCGACCTGGCTGTTCGGCGCGACCGTCCACGAGGGCTGCGACCGCGGCGGCTACTACGAGCAGGGCGACTTCGCGGACGAGTACGGCTCGCCGAAGTGCCTGGTCAAGCTGGGCTGCTGGGGCCCCGTGGTCAAGTGCAACGTGCCCAAGCGCGGCTGGATCAACGGGGTCGGCGGCTGCCCCAACGTGGGCGGGATCTGCATCGCCTGCACCATGCCCGGGTTCCCGGACAAGTTCATGCCGTTCATGGACGAGCCCCCTGGCTCCAAGGTGTCCGCGACCGCGAGCACCCTGTACGGCACCGTGATCCGCACCCTCCGCGGCTTCACCGCCAAGACGGCCGACGAGGAGCCGAAGTGGCGGAAGAGGGGCAGTGACCTGCTCACGGGTTATCAGAAGCCCTGGTGACCGGCAGTACCTGGTAACGATTCCGGGCGCCGGCCAAGCCGGCCACGGCGCCGCTCAGTACTGAGGGGATGAACTATGACTACTGCCGAAGACACCGGCGTCGTGGAGATGAACTGGGATCCCATCACGCGCATCGTGGGAAGCCTGGGCCTCTACACGAAGATTGACTTCAAGCAGAAGAAGGTCCTCGAGTGCTACAGCACCTCGTCGATCTTCCGTGGCTACAGCATTTTCATGAAGGGCAAGGACCCGCGGGACGCGCACTTCATCACCAGCCGGATCTGCGGCATCTGCGGTGACAACCATGCGACGTGCTCGGTCTACGCCCAGAACATGGCCTACGGGGTGCGGCCCCCGCACCTCGCCGAGTGGATCATCAACCTGGGCGAGGCCGCCGAGTACATGTTCGACCACAACATCTTCCAGGAGAACCTGGTCGGGGTCGACTTCTGCGCCAAGATGGTCGGCGAGACCAACCCCGGCGTGCTGGAAATGGCGAACCGGACCGAGGCGCCGCACGCCGCCGATCACGGCTACAAGTTCATCGGCGACATCATGCGGTCGCTGAACCCGCTGGAAGGCGAGTTCTACCGCGAGGCGCTCCAGGTCAGCCGGTCCACCCGGGAGATGTTCTGCCTGATGGAAGGGCGCCACGTGCACCCGTCCACGCTCTACCCGGGCGGCGTGGGCACCACCCCCACCGTGCAGCTGTTCACCGACTACCTCACCCGGCTGATGCGCTACGTGGAGTTCATGAAGCGCGTCGTGCCCATGCACGATGACCTGTTCGACTTCTTCTACGAGGCCCTGCCCGGGTACGAGGAGGTCGGCCGCCGCCGGGCGGACATGGTCTGCTGGGGCAGCCTCAACGACCCTGAGCACTGCGACTTCCGCTACGACCACATGAGCGACTGGGGCCGGAAGATGTTCGTCAGCCCGGGCGTCATCCGGGACGGGCAGCTGCTCACCAACGACCTCGTCGACATCAACCTGGGCATCCGCATTCTCCTCGGCAGCTCGTACTACGAGGACTGGGAAGACCAGGAGATGTTCGTGACCCGCGACCCGCTGGGCAACCCGGTGGACCGCAGGCACCCGTGGAACCAGCACACGATCCCGCGGCCGCAGAAACGGGACTTCGACGGCAAGTACAGCTGGGTCATGTCTCCGCGCTGGTTCGACGGCACCAACTACCTGGCCGCCGACACTGGCGGCGGTCCGATCGCCCGGCTCTGGGCGACCGCGCAGGGCGGCCTGGTGGACATCGGGTACATCAAGTCCACCGGCAGCAGCGTGCTGATCAACCTGCCCCGGACGGTCACCAAGCCCGAGGTCACGTTCGAGTGGAAGATCCCGTACGACAAAGAAGGACGACCCCTCTCTAACGCCATCGAGCGGGACCGTGCGCGGACGTACTTCCAGGCGTACGCGGCTGCGGCCGCCCTCCACTTCATGGAGAAGGCCCTCGCCGAGGTCCGGGCCGGGCACACGAAGACCTGGGAGCCGTTCGACGTCCCGGACGACGCGAACAGCTGCGGGTTCACCGAGGCGGTGCGGGGCGTGCTGTCGCACCACATGGTGATCCGGGACGGGAAGATCGCGAACTACCACCCGTACCCGCCGACGCCCTGGAACGCGAGCGTCCGGGACAGCTACGGCACCCCGGGACCGTACGAGGATGCGGTCATGAACACGCCGATCTTCGAGGAGAACCCCCCGGACAACTTCAAGGGCATCGACATCATGCGGGCGGTCCGCAGTTTCGACCCCTGCCTGCCCTGCGGCGTGCACATGTACCTCGGCAACGGCAAGACGATCGAGAAGGTCCACACGCCGACGGCGGCGACCCTGGCCACCTGACGCGGGAGTTCCGGGGAACCGCACCGCCCCGGAACGCGCCCCGCAGTCCGGGTCCCGCCTGGTCAGCTGGCCAGGCGGGACCCGGAAGCCGGGCGGCCGGATGGCCAGGCGGCCAGAAAATTAGTCACAAGCGATTAGCCAGACACAGATTCACCCAGACAGAGGCGAGGCGGATGGCCGACGCACGGCAGGTGGGGGCACGCGTCGAGGAGTTGCTCGGCATCCTGCAGTCCAAGGGCGGGGAGGCGACCGCCAGTGCGGCCGAGGAACTGGTCCGGCTGCTGCTGGGACTGTACGGCGACGGGCTGAGCCACATCATGGCCGCGCTCCGCGCGGAAGGCGCGGCGGGAGCCGCGGTCCTCGATCGCCTGCTCGAGGATCCGCTGGTGGAGAGCCTGCTGCTGCTGCACGACCTGCACCCGCTGGACGTGGACACACGGATCCAGCGGGCCCTGGATCAGGTGCGTCCCTACCTCGGCTCGCACGCGGGCGGGGTGACGTACCTGGGGGTGACCGAGGAGGGGGTGGCCCAGCTGCGGCTGGAGGGCAGCTGCGATGGCTGCGCTTCCTCCACGGTGACCGTCCAGCTCGCCATCAAGGGCGCGATCGAGGACGCCGCGCCGGAGGTCACCGAGGTCGTGGTGGAGGGCGTCACCGCGCCGCCGGGCCCGGAGACGCTGCTGCAGATCGGCCGCCGCCCCCCGGGGGCGGACGGGCAGGACGGGAGGCCCGCCGCCGGCGCGGGCGACGCCAGGTGGGTAACCATCCCGGACATCGGGCCGCCCAGCAGCAGGCCGGTGACCGCCGCGGTCGCCGGAACCCGGGTGCTCCTCTGCTCGGTTCGCGGCACCCTGTACGCCTACCGTGATGAGTGCGCGGCCTGCGGGATATCGCTGGCCGAGGGAACGCTCACGCTCGGCGAACTGGCCTGCCCCGGCTGCGAGACCCGGTACGACGTCCGGTCCGCGGGCCGGAGCCTGGGCGACGCGGCCGTGCACCTGGACCCGCTGCCGCTGCTGTCCGACAGCCAGGGAGTCAGGGTGGCGGTCACGGCGCCGCAGGAGGCGATCTCGTCGTGAGCCGGCCATCAGGGCTGCGCAAATTTGTCGGGCCGCCCGGCCAGGCGCCGGCCCAGGGTCGCCCAGGTCCGGCACCCGCTCAGCCCCCGGTGGCGCAGGTTCCCCCGGCCGCCGCGCCCCCCGCCCCCGCC
>JAOPYP010000170.1 GCA_025964635.1 Actinomycetes bacterium
TCCGCCGACTGGAGGACATCGTCGATGGCGTCCAGTGCGTGCTGCTGGCTGGGGGGCAGGGTCATGGCATTTCTCCGGGTCAGGCGCTGGCCCTAGCGCTACCCGCAGGCGGCGGATTAAACGGCCGCGTGGCCCCCGCCCATAAGGCTCGCTGTCCGAGGGGGCCTGGCGGCCCACAGGCTTCGCCTCCCACGGCCCGCCGCCCCCCACGGGCCCAACCCCACGGGGTCCTGCCACCCGCGGGCCCCGCCGGCGCCGTCAGCCCGCGTCCGGCAGGCAGACCTGGATGACTCCGTCACGGACCCGGGTGCTGAACACGGGCTGCGGCGCCGTCGCGGGCCCCCGGGCCACGGACCCGTCCGTGATCCGGAACGCGCTGCCGTGCCACGGGCAGGTCAGCCGCCCCTCGTCCAGCTCGCCGTCGAAGAGCGGCCCCGACAGGTGGCTGCAGCGCCCGGCCAGCGCGTGCACGGCCCGGCCGTCCCGGATGACGACCACGGGCACCTCACCCAGCATGGCCTTGACCGGCTGGCCGTCCGTCAGGCCACCCGCGGGCATCAGGTCATGCCAGCCCGGCTCGACGAGGTGGGGAACGGACTCGGCCTGATTGGCCCCGCCCGACAGCCGGAACGAGATGTGCCCGCCGAGCAGGCCACCCGCCGTTACCGCGGCCAGCCCGGCCAGGCGCAGCGCCCGGCTCGCCGCGGGTCTGCGGGTGAGCAGGGAGGCGCCGTAGAAGCCGGCCGCGGTGACGTTGGCGGCGGCGTGCACGACCCCGACCCGCATCTGCTGCTCGTGCTGCTCGGACCAGTCCGCCGTGCCGGCCAGTGCGGCCGCCGCGGCCGCGGCCAGGCCGAACGCCACCAGCCGCCGCCGCTCCGCTTCACCCGCCGCGGAACGCCCGGCCGAACCTCCCGTCGCGTCCAGCACCGCCGCGGACAGCCACGCCCCGACCGGTGCCTGGGCCAGCACTGGATGCAGCGGGTGCCCGAGCCACACGCCATTGAGGGCGTCCCGGACCGGGCCGGGGCGCAGCCTCCGGGCCACCCGCTGGCTGGGTGCGACTACGCGATCCAGGGCCTCGGCCTGTTCGAGACGGGAGGGCCGGGCGAGCTTGGCGAGCCGGGCGAGCTGGGAGATGGGACGCATGGGGCGGCTGCTTTCCGTGAAACCCGAAACCAAACCGGTATGAAGCCCGCAGGCGCGGGTAGAGGCAGCCTCCCCCGTGACTGACAAAGGAGTACCCCCAAGACCATGACGAGCATCGAGGCTGCGCGGGGAGAGATCGACATGGACAGCCCGCCCGCGTGGCGGGTCACCGCGGCCGCGTTCGCCGCGGCGGTGGAGTCGGGGCAGCTCGACCTGCCGCTGCCGGGCAGCGGGCGGACCAGCGAACGCTGGGCCCGGCTGGCCAGCCTGGCCGCCGGGGACCTGTCCCTGGCCCGGCTGGGCGAGGGACACGCCGACGCGGTGGCGATCCTGGCCGAGCTGGGTGGCCCGGCGCCCGAGCCGGGCAGCCGGTGGGGGGTCTGGGCCGCCCAGCCCCCAGGCGGCGGATTGACCGCGGCCCGCGCGGCCCGCGGCTGGCGGCTCACGGGCCTCAAGCAGTACTGCTCCGGAGCGCGCTCCTGTACCCGGGCGCTGGTCACCGCGACCGCGCCGGACGGGGTCCGGCTGTTCGCGGTGGACACCAGCGGCGGCCTGACCCCTGTCCCGGGCAGCTGGCCGGCCACCGGGATGGCGGGCAGCGACACGCTCAACATCGATTTCGATGACGCCGCCGCCGAGCCGGTCGGCCCGCCTGGCGGCTACACCGGGCGGCCCGGCTTCGCGCACGGCGGCGTGGGCGTGGCGGCCTGCTGGTATGGCGGCGCCCGCGCCGTCGCGGACACCCTGCTCAGCGCGGCGCGCCGCCGTGACGTGGGCCCGCACGCCCTGGCCCACCTGGGCGCGGTCCACATCGCGCTGACCAGCGCCCGGGTCGCGCTGGACCAGGCCGGCGACGAGATCGACGCCGACCCTTACGACCTGGCCGGTGCCGGGCCGGTCCGTGCCCTGCGGGTCCGGGCCCAGGTCGAGGCGGCCGCGACCGAGGTGATGGGCCGGGTCGGCCGGGCGCTCGGCGCCGGGCCGCTGGGCCACGACGAGGCGCATGCCCGCCGGGTCGCCGACCTGACCGTTTACCTGCGCCAGCATCACGCCGAGCGCGACCTGGCCCAGCTGGGCGCCCTGGTCGCGGAGCGGGGCTCCGGGTGGTGAACGCGATCGAGCAGCCCGGCACCGATGAGGCGGACTGGCGGGCCTGGGCGGGGCTGGGCCGGCTCCCGGCGGCCGACCTCACCGGCTGGGCGCGCGTGCTGGTGCTTGCCGCCCATCCCGACGACGAGGTGCTCGGCGTGGGCGGGACGATGGCGCTGCTGGCCGCGGGCGGGGCTCATCTCCGGCTGGTTTCGGTGACCGACGGCGAGGCGTCTCATCCCGGCCACCCCGACCGGGCCGCGCTGGCCGCCCGCCGGGCCGAGGAGACGGCAGGCGCGCTCCGCGTGCTCGGGGCCGGGGCCACCGAGGTGATCCGGCTCGGGTTCCCCGACACCCGGGTGGCCGCCCGCGAGGACGCCCTGGCCGCCGAGCTGCGGGTTCTCGCCGCGGACTGCGACGCGGTGCTGGCTCCCTGGGACCGGGATGTGCACGCCGACCACGAGGCCGTGGGCCGGGCGGCCGGGCTGGCCAGCCCGCGCACCTACTGGTACCCCGTATGGACCTGGCACTGGGCCCGCCCGGGTGACCCGCGGGTGCCGTGGGAGCAGGGCGTGAGCGTTTCGTTGCGGCCCTCGATCGCCGCCCGCAAACGCGCCGCCATCCGCTGCTTCGCCAGCCAGCTGGAAACCCGGGGTTCCGGCACCGGCCCCGTGCTGACCCCGGGCACCGTGGCTCATTTCACCCGCGATCACGAGATGCTGCTCCGGGCGGCGAGCCGGTGAGCCTGGACGCGGGGTACTTCGACCAGATGTACGCCGCGGCGGCCGACCCGTGGGGGCTGGCCAGCCGGTGGTACGAGGCGCGCAAGTACGCGCTCAGCCTCGCGCTGCTGCCCGAGCCGCACTACCAGGACGCGTTCGAGCCGGGCTGCTCCGTCGGGGTGCTGACCGGGATGCTGGCCGCCCGCTGCGGGCAGGTGCTGGCCTGGGACGCTTCCGGCGCCGCGGTCCGCGCGGCGGCGGCGCGGACCGCGGCGCTGCCGAACGTCAGCGTGGACCGCGGTGCGATCCCCGGTGACTGGCCGACCGGCCAGTTCGACCTCATCGTGTTCTCCGAGGTGCTCTATTACTTCGCCGGCGGCGAGCTGGACAAGGTCCTGGACCGGGGGGTCGAGTCGCTGCGGCCCGGCGGCAGCCTGCTCGCGGTGCACTGGCGGCACCCGGTGGCCGACTATCCGCGGGGCGGCGGCGACGTGCACCGGGTGCTCGCCGCGCGCCGCGACCTGGCCCGCCGGGTCGGGCACACCGAGACGGACTTCACCGCCGAGGTGTACCAGCGGGCCGGCCGCAGGCTCGTCTCGGTCGCCGAGGCCGAGGGCCTGGTCTGAGGTGCAGGTGTGAGCGTGATCGCCGCCGTCGGCGTGGTCATCCCGGCCCACGACGAGGAGGACCTGCTGCCCTCGTGCCTGGCCGCCGTGCGGCTGGCCGCCGTGCCGCTGGCCGGCCGCCCGGTCCACGTGGTGGTGGTGGCGGACGCGTGCACCGACCAGACCGCGCGGCTGGCCCGGGCCGGGGGAGCGGTGGTGCTGGACATCGGGGCCCGGAACGTGGGCGCCGCCCGCGCCGCCGGGGTGGCGGAGGTGCTCCGCCAGACCGGGCCGCTCGACCCGGCCTCGGTCTGGCTGGCCACGACGGACGCGGACACGCTCGTGCCGCCCTGCTGGCTGACCCGGCAGCTCCGCTACGCCGAGGGCGGCTGGGACGCGGTCGTGGGCACGATCACGGTGACCGACTGGCGGCAGTACCCAGCCGAGGTGCCGCCGCGCTTCCAGCAGCTCTACGCGACGGGCGGCGCGACCCACCCGCATGTGCACGGCGCCAACCTGGGCTTCAGCGCGGCCGCGTACCTGGCCGCGGGTGGTTTCGGGCCGGCCCGTACCGCCGAGGACCATGCCCTCGTCAACGCGCTCGCGGCCGCGGGCCGGCGGGTCCTGCGCACCACCACGGTGAGCGTGGTCACCTCGGCCCGGCGCCGCGCCCGCGCCCCGCACGGCTTCAGCCACCTGCTGACCACGCTGGCTGCTCCCGTGGAGGGCCTGGGCCCGGTCACGTCCAGGCCGCGCAGGCCGAGCGCCGGTCACGTCCAGGCCGCGGAGGCCTAGCGCCCGGGGCTCAGCGCCGGTCAGGTCCGGGGCTGCCGGGAGTCCCGGCGGGCGGCCGACCGCTGGACCGCGGCCTGGCGGACGTCGGTGTCGTCATCCCCGCCGGACGCGGTCTGGGTGGGATCGATGAAGACGTACGGGGTGACCGGCAGCCGCTCGGACAGCCGGTGGTCGATGTCCTCGGACAGGTCTTCCACCTGGTCCGCGCTGGAGTCGTCGCTCAGCGCGACCCGGGCCGCGACGATCAGGCTGTCCGGGCCCACGTGCATGGTCTGCAGCCCGAGCAGCCGGTCCACGCCGGGCGTCTTCTCGATCTCCTCTTTGATCACCTCGAGCACCTTGGGGTCGGCCGACCGGCCGATGAGCAGTTCGCGGCTGTCCATGCCGAGCCGGAAGGCCACCACGATCAGCAGCACGCCGATCGCGATCGAGGCCCCGCCGTCCCAGACAGGGGACCCGGTGAGCTGCTGCATAAGCAGGCCGAACGCGGCCAGGGCCAGACCGATGACTGCCGCGGTGTCCTCGAACAGGGCAGCCTTGACCGTCGTGTCCCGGCTGGTCTTGACGTGCTCCAGCGTGTGGGTGTGGCTGCGGTGGGCCTCGCCGCGCAGCTGGCCGTAGGCCCGGATGAACGAGGTGCCCTCGGCGATGGCACACACGCCCAGCACCACATAGGCGATCGTGAAGTCGTTCGCCTTGGTGTGCAGCGACAGGATGCCCTCGAAGATCGAGAAGCCCGCGCCCGCGATGAAGATCCCGAACGCGGCGAGCAGCGACCAGAAGTACCGCTCCTGCCCGTACCCGAACGGGTGTTCCTCGTCGGCCGGGCGCTGGCCCTGGCGCACCGAGGTGAACAGGAACACCTGGTTGAGGGTGTCGGCGAACGAGTGAGCCGCCTCGGCCAGCATGGCGCTGGAGCCGGTGAGGATCCCGGCCACCAGCTTGGCGATCATGACGATGATGTTGGCGAGGCCGGCGATCAGCACCGTGCGGGTGGTGGACTCCCGCGACTCGGCCTGCCGCTGCGCCCGCGGCTGCCCCGCGCTGCTGGACGTCATGGCCCGCCTGCCCGGCCCGCGATGTCTGTCATCGGGACCCAGTTGCCCCTGGCTGGTCCGGCTAAACCGCCAGCACCGCTCAGCTGCGTCCCCGCGGCCGGCCTGCGGGGGCGGGCGGGTCGCTAGCCGCATTCCCTGGCCGGCCTACGGCCGCTCAGCCCCGGTGCTGCAGCGTGCAGCGGACCGTCTGGACCTGGATCAGGCCGTCCGGAACACGAACGTGCCGATGCCGTCGTCCGCGTGCGTGGCACCGTCGTCCGCGGCCCGTGAGACCTACCATGTGGTGCGCACCTATCACCCGGAAGGCAGAGACCCACTGTGACCGCAACCACCCCCGCCGCCCCGCAGTTGCCCGCCGCCATCCCGGTTCAGCGCAGGATCGCCGAGGAACTGGGGGTGCGCGAGGGGCAGGTCAGCGCGGCGGTCGAACTCCTCGACGGCGGGGCCACGGTGCCGTTCATCGCCCGCTACCGCAAGGAGGTGACCGGCACCCTGGACGACGCGCAGCTGCGCACGCTCGAGGACCGGCTGCGCTACCTGCGCGAGCTGGACGAGCGGCGCGCGGCCATCCTGGAGTCGATCCAGGCCCAGGGCAAGCTCGACGAGGAGCTCACCGCGCGCATCATGGCCGCCGACTCCAAGGCCCGGCTGGAAGACATCTACCTGCCCTACAAGCCGAAGCGCCGGACCAGGGCGCAGGTCGCCCGCGAGGCCGGGCTGGAGCCGCTCGCCGATCAGCTGCTGGCCCACCCCGGGACCGTGCCCGAGCAGGCCGCCGCGCAGTACGTGGACGCCGGGCGCGGCGTGCCCGATGTGGTGGCCGCGCTGGACGGCGCGCGGGCCATCCTGGCCGAGCGGTTCGCTGAGGACGCTGACCTGATCGGCGAGCTCCGCGAGCAGATGTGGTCGCGGGGCCGGCTGGTTTCCCGGGTTCGCGAGGGCCGGGAGGAGGCGGGGGCCAAGTTCGCCGACTACTTCGAGTTCGCGGAGCCGTTTACGGCGCTGCCCTCGCACCGGATCCTGGCCATGATGCGCGGCGAGAAGGAAGAAATTCTCGACCTGACCATGGACCCGGGTGAGCCCCCGGCTGGCGGCCCGGCTCCTTCCGTCCCGTCCGATTACGCAACGAAAATCGCCCGGCGTTATGACGTCGCGGACCAGGGCCGTCCGGCGGACCGCTGGCTGGGGGACA
>JAOPYP010000173.1 GCA_025964635.1 Actinomycetes bacterium
ATTCGCCCAGGCGCTGCCCGACGGCGTGGACCCCGGCCCGGACCACTCCAGGTCCTATCTGCAGTGGCTTGGCCACCGGCCGGGCGCGCCGGGAAATGACGCCGGCCTCTGACAGCCATCCCTCCACCGGGCCGGCTGGCCCAGCTGGCGCCGCCCGGGCCTATCCGGCAGCCGCCGGATGCGGTCGCAAACCTGTCTGCTGCTCCGCCGTCAGCTCGAACCGGCCTCAGCTGAGGCTGCCCCGGACTGGACTTCCGGGTGCGGCCCATGCCACACGAGCGCCCCCTTTACGACCACCGCGAGGGCGCGGCACGCCGGTCGTCTGGCCGACCGGGGCCAGGGGCCGTCTGAACGGATTGGTTCGTGCCGACGGTGACGGGGCGTGCGTAAGGATCTTCTAGTGGCAGCTTCGTACTGGTCTGCAACGCTGGCGGGAATGCGGCCGCGGTCGCTGACCGGGAGGCCGGTGGCTTTGGCCCAGGCCCGGATATCGACGCTGCGCTGACGGCTTGATGCGGTTCGCGCTGGCTGGCGTCTCTGTCCTGGCCCGGCCCTACGGGCGTGCCCGACGAAGGGTGCGAGTTTCTTACGCAACGCCCGGGCGTTCTTCTTATTCAGATCGATCTCGTACTGCGCGCCGCCGAGCCCGAACCGCACCGTCTCACTGGCCGGGCCTCCGTCAAGATCATCTTCTAGCGCGACGGTTATCCTCGTTGCCATCGCGGCCTCCATGACTGCGCTGGGACTGTTTGCACCTTACAGATCAATGTGTCATGCCGCGATCACCGCACCCGCCGCCAACTAGCAGCCCGTTTATGAATGCACCCGGGCCCAGAACCTGCCCGGCTGCCCCCAAGCGGCCCTCCACACCGCCGGCAGCGCCGCCAGGTCACCCGCCTGCACCCGCCTGCCGTCCTGCCCGCCGGGTTCGCCTGGGAGTGCCTCCGTCCATACACGGGGGCTGGCGTGCTTTACCAGGTAACGGCTCAAAGGACACGGGACCGTGGCCGGTCGGACCGCACTGCTGTCCGCGCCCAAGTTACTGCTGGCCAGCAGTCGCGCAGATCACCGAGTATGCGCGGCCTGTCTATGGCGTGCTGGCCGCCGCAGAACCGCTCGTTCTGCTCTTATCCGCCGGACACGGATACTGCCAGGCACATGGCGGCGGGGTCACGCTTCATTCAAGGAACTCTGTTTGCATCGCGGGTGCTGCGTGGATGCAAACCAGCCGGGCGCGGCTGGGGCCGAGGTTGGTGAAGCCGTGCGGGATGCCGGGAGGGCCGATCACAATGTCGCCTGGCCCGCCCTCGACGGTTTCGTCGCCGATCTGTACCAGAACGTGGCCCTCCAGGATGATGAAGGTCTCGTCGTAGGGGTGGTGGTGCAGCTTGGGTCCTTGGCCGGGCTGGTTGTGCACCAGGAAGAACGACACCGACGACGGGCCGTGCGTGCCGCCCTCGAAGGTGCGGGAGATGTCATTGCCCGGCAGGTTCTCTGCGTTCACCTGGTACATGAGTCACGGTTGCCTTTCGGTGATGGTGCTGGCGGTGCCCAGATCGTCGGAGTGTCCAGCTGCCAGCCGCGACCATTGGGCGGTGGGCCGCCCGTTGGTGCGGAACTGTTCGCCCCTGGTTCCGAAGGGCTGTGGCCAGCCGGGAGGAGAGTCCTCCCAGGTCTCCTGCCGGCCGTACACCGCCATGTCGAGCAGCGCGTACGTGGGTGCCAGCGCCTCCGCGGCGCGACCGCTGTTCCAGTAGGTCTCGAACACCTGCTCACCCTGGCGCAGGTAGCACACCTGCATGCCGAACCAGCGTCCGGCGAGCAGCGCGCTGGCGGAGTCGTTCGCTGAGTACCAGGGCACGTCCCACCCCATGAAGTCGCGGTAGGCAATGCTCTCGTCGTAGGGGCCCTGGCAGAAGGTGGCGTAGGTGACGTCACGTGAGTGCAGGTAGGACAGTTCGCGGAGCTGCCCGTTGAAGAAAGTACATCCCTCGCATTGGGCCTGGGCGGGCTGGCCGGTGTGCCACATGTGGAAGTAGGCGATCAGCTGGCGGCGGCCCTCGAACACTTCCAGCAGCGGGACAGGACCATGCTCGCCGATCAGCGGGATAGCGGGGTCCACCTCGACCATGGGCAGCCGCCGGCGAGCCGCCGCGATCGCGTCCCCTTCCCGGGTGTGGGCCTTCTCCCGGACCAGCAGACCGTCCAGCCGCGCCTGCCAGGTGGCACGGTCTACTACCGCAGGCAACGCAGGGACGCCGAGGCCGCCGGCTGCTGGCAATCGCGCATTCCCCGGCTCATCCTTCATGATCGCCCTCCATGTACCGCCTCCCGCGCCTTGTCCATTCAAGGAGTCAGACGGCGCACAGCCGGAAAATTCATCGCAGATAGGCCGAGCCGACTGACCTGGTCGCGGCTACGAGAGTGTCTTGCTCAGCTGCGATGAGGCCGCGTCACGCTAGCCGGCGATCAGCCAGCGCCCGTGATCACCACTGAGGACGGCGCCATGGATATTCCGGCTCGAAGCCGGCTTGCGCAGGTCCGCGACAATGAGGTGCGCGGCGACCGCGGAATCGCCGGGAACCGAGATCCGGCCGCCGGGCGTGCTTGATCCGCAGGCAGTTCTGGGCCCGGCAAGCCAGGGAACTGCCCCGGAGACCTGGCGGGTCTTCACGAAGCAGAGAGGCCTGGTACGTGGTTTCTGCACGGGACGTCGGCAGATCCCGATCCCACCAAGCACTGCGCAGCGGCGGCCTGCACCCGCACTGATCCCACCTCTGCGTCGCATCGATCCCGCGGGATGTACGTGCCCGTGCTCCAAGGGCACTAGCGATTCATGCCGCAGAGTGGGTGGTGCGGCTGTACCGGAACGGCAACCACTCGCGGAAACCAGCTGCGGAAGCAGGCTCGGGCGCTTCTGCGTCCGGTGACGCCGCCCCCCTGGATCAAGGCGCATCCGATGGCCCGACCGGCGGTCCCGATAGCGTGAGGGGATGGCATCAACCGACAAGATCGAGGCCTTCCTCGCCGAGCCGCGCAACGTCATCGTCGCCGGGATCCGCCGCGACGGGCGCCCGCACCTGAGCCCGAACTGGTTCTACTGGGACGGTCAGCGCTTCTACGTCTCGACAACGCGAGACCGGGTGAAGTACGCGATCTTCCGCCGGGATCCGCGGGCGGAGCTGCTTTTCGACGATCCCTCCGGCTTCCGCGCCGTGCTTGTCCCGGCCACGGTCGAGATTCGCGAGGATATCGCCGCGGAGCTGCCCCGCTTCCGTGCTATCCGGGAAAAGCACGGGATGGTCGTGCTGGACGACGATGAGCATCTGCGGGCACTGGCGGCGGAGGGGCGGGTCCTGCTGGCCATCACACCCGACAGGCCACCCTCGAGCTGGACGAGCTGGGGCTTGGACTGACCGCCCAACCCTCAGGCTGCTGAAACAGGTCCCTCGGCACGGATCAGGCCACGATGACCGCTGTGATCAGCGCATCGTCGCTCAGCCGCCGGGCGCGCGCCCGCTGGCGGCTGTGAAGGCAATGGTCTGTGTCCACCAGGCCGGATCGGCGCACTGGGCGAGGAACGTGTCGATGGAGCGGTCGGCCAGCCTGCCCGAGCCCACCAGGCGGGCGCGCAACTCGGTGACCGTCTGCTCCCAGTACAGTGCCCAGCCAGAGCCACCGTTGTAGAGCGCCGTCTCCGCCGTAGCCCCGACGTCCTGCAGCCCCAGCGTGGACAGCATCGCCGGCAGCCGGCGGCCGATGAAGTAGTCGATTCGCTGCTCGCGCGACCAGGCCAGCCACCCCTCCCAGAAGACGCGGACTTCAGGCGGTTCGGCAACACTGACTGGCAGGAAATCCGGCTCTATGAGCAGGATCGCCCCGCCCGGCCGGACGCTGGCCACGAGGTTGGCCACAGCAGCCTCAGCATCGGCCACATGATGCAGTACGGCCCGGGCCGTCACCAGATCAAAGTCTCCCGGCCCGACAGGCCCCGCGAGGATATCGGCCTGGCGAAGCTCGAGCCCGGGTTCGTCCGCGTCGGCCAGAGACAGGTCGAGATCCACCGCGACCGCCCGCCCGCCGGGCGCGACCCGCCCGGCCAGCCAGGCCGACATGGAGCCGTTACCGCAGCCAGCTTCGAGGGTCCGCGCCCCTGGCCCGATGCCCAGCCGCTCGATGTGGCGCCGGTGCATCGGATCGAGCAGCCGCGACATTAGCGCCAGCCGCTGCCGCTCGCCTTCCTGGTGATGATCAAGAACGTACTCTGGCACGCTGTTCCAGCCAGGTTCCAGCTCACCACGTCCGGTGAGCAACCCCAGACTCCCCCGGCAATAGATTACGCCCGCGCAACGCCCTCATCTGACCAGGCCAGGCCACAGACGGCCCACCCGGCAGCCATGACTTCCCGCTACCGGGAACGTCCTGATCTGCCGGAGGACCCACCTGCTGAGTACGTCCGGCGGCGGGTCGCGGTGAGCGCGATCGAGTGCGCGTCGGTGGCGCTGGTTTGCGCCCCTCGGCCCAGTCGCCGGTGAGCGAGCGGTTCAGATTTGCGCTGCAGTCGCCAGAGGATGGAGGCATTAGCCTAAACAGCGATAAGCGGTACTCCTCACAGCCCGGAGGCCTGCACTGACTGAAGCACGTGAACCGGGCAGTTCTGGCCGGGCAGATAGCGGCCGGGACAGCCTGCGAGCTGACTGTGCACGCTGTTTCGGGCTGTGCTGTGCCGCGCCGACGTTCTCAGCTTCGGCCGATTTCGCGATTGACAAGCCCGCAGGACAGCCCTGCCCGAATCTGCAACCGGACTTCCGCTGCGTCATCCACAAAGACCTCAGGCGGCACGGTTTCCGTGGCTGCGCCGTGTACGAGTGCTTCGGCGCCGGGCAGCGCGTGTCCCAGGTCACCTTCGGTGGGCGCGATTGGCGGCAGGCCCCGGACACCGCACGGCAGATGTTCGACGTATTCGCGGTCATGCGGCAGCTCCACGAAATGCTCTGGTATCTGGGCGAGACGCTGAGCTCCCGGGCCGCCCGCCCCCTCCACAGTGAGGTGAAGCTCGCAGTCCAGACGACCGAACGCATGGTGCACAGCCGGGCTGACGCTCTCCTTGAACTGGACATGCGAGCGCACCGGCGCGATGTGAATGCCCTGCTGCTGCGCGCCAGTGAACTCATGCGAGCAAGCGTCCCGGGGCAGAAAAAGGACCATGCGGGAGCCGACCTCATTGGCGCCAGCCTGGACGGTGCCGATCTGCAGGGCGCCAACATGAGAGGGGCGTACCTCATCGGCGCTGGTCTCAGGGGAGCCAACCTGCGCATGGCCGATCTGACTGGAGCCGATTTGAGGGACGCTGACCTCAGCGCCGCCGACCTCACCGGCAGCCTCTTTCTCGTCCAATCCCAACTCGACGCAGCGAAGGGCGACACCGCCACAAAGCTGCCACCGTCGCTCACTCGTCCAGCGCACTGGCCGGTCCCGGCAATGTAGGCATCGGCGGCCCGCGATCATCCTCGGTGCCTGCGATGCATTCGTCGTGCATGTGGACTGTCTTCCCTCTCATGTCACAGACGATCGGGCTGTCTCGTCTCAGGTCTCAGAGGCAGACTCCGGAATCAGGAAGGTGATCATGCGGGTGTTCGTGGCAGGCGGGACCGGGGTCATCGGACGGCGGCTGGTGCCGCAGCTCGTGGCCCGGGGTCACCAGGTGACGGCTACGACGACGGATCCGGGCAAGGTGGGGTCGCTGGAGCAGCTGGGCGCCGATGCTGTCGTGATGGACGGGCTGGATGCGGTGTCGGTCGGTGAGGCGGTGGCCGCGGCCCGGCCGGACGCGATCGTGCACCAGATGACCGCAATTTCCGTGGCTCACGCCGGCAAGCCCGATATGAAGCACATGGATCGGTGGTTCGCCACCACCAACCGGCTGCGCACCGAGGGGACGGACCACCTGATGGCCGCCGCCGAGGCGACCGGAGTATCCCACTTCGTCGCGCAGAGCTACGCCAGCTGGAACGGAATCCGCAAGGGCGGATGGGTGAAGACCGAGGAGGATCCGCTGGACCCGGAAGAGGGGACGATGATGCACGCGGGGGCGGCGGCGATCCGCCACGTCGAGGACGTGGTCGTCAAGGCGGGCGGCGCGGCCCTGCGATACGGCGGGCTCTACGGGCCGGGCGCCACGGACGACCAGGTCGAGCTCGTGCGCAAGCGACAGTTCCCCCTCGTCGGGGGCGGCGCCGGCTACACCTCGTGGGTGCATGTGGCCGACGCGGCGAGCGCTACCGTCCTGGCCCTGGAGCAGCAGGCCAAAGGCGTGTTCAACATCGTCGACGACGAACCAGCCCGGGTCAGCGAGTGGCTGCCTTATCTGGCCGCGTGCGCGGGCGCAAAGCCACCGATGCGGGTCCCCAGGTGGCTGGCCCGGATGCTGGCCGGGGAAGCGGCGGTGACGATGATGACCGAGGGGCGCGGCTTCTCCAACGCCAAGGCCAGGCGGGAGCTCGGCTGGGAGCTGCGCTACCCTTCCTGGCGCCAGGGCTTCAAGGAAGAGCTGGCGTAACCGGGCCGAGGAGTCCGACGGGCTGAACTTCACCGATCGAGACGTACGGCGAACTTTCCGGGGTCAGCGGTTGCGCAGAGAGATCTGGTCGGATTCGGCGATGTTGTCGGCCTCGACAGCTCGCAGTCCTTCACCCAGCCGTTCGCGGGCTTGCCGCAGAAGCTTGAGCGCGTTGGTGGACGGGTTCTGCGCAGCGGCGCGATCCGGATCAGCCCCATGCTCTTCGACGAGGTGCACCTGAAGTGCCGCAGCGACTTCATCGGCCGCCTTCAGCGCGTGATAGATAGCCCGGTCCCGTGCGGTGTCGTCAACCATGCGGACAGTATCTCCCGCAGCCTCCGTGGCTGCACCGCAGAAATGCAGCGATGGGAAAGGCCAGTCTGTCCGGCCTAGATCCGGCGGGCAGCAGGCCGTGGCCAGGATCATCACATCTGCCGGGGGGGCACGGGGCTCAGCAGTGGGGGGTGGAGGTGGCTGTTACGCCGACTGTCGGGCACCATGAAGCAGATGACCGACCGCGCAATGGTAGGCCGGTGGCTGAGAGGGTACGAGGCCGCCTGGCGGACGCCAGGCACCGAGGGCCTGGCGGCCCTATTCTCCGTCGCCGCCACGTATCTGCAATCCCCCTACGAGCAGCCCATAACTGGCCTGGACTCCATTGAGCGGATGTGGGAGGAACAAAGAGAAGGCCCGGACGAGGTCTTCACCCTGGCCACCGACATCCTCGCTGTCGAGGGCCCAACGGCGGTGGTCCGGGCCGAGGTCCGTTATGGAGATCCACTCCGCCAGGAGTACCGCGATCTCTGGGTCATCCGGCTCGCCGACGACGGCCGCTGCACGTGGTTCGAGGAGTGGCCCTACTGGCCAGAGCGCCCCCACTCCGCTGGCGGCAACCTGGCTTAGCCGGCCGCCGCGACGGCCGGCTCGGGCTCGCGGCCGGTCAGGTGACCCTCACGGCGATCCCCGGGTAGTCGAGCACCAGGCCGGTCTCGTCGTAGACAAGGCGGCACGTGAAATCAAAAGCCGGGGCGCTGTAGTCATAGCACTGGCGCGTGGCCTCGTCGGGGGTACGCACGTAAGTCTGATCCAGGCGATGCACGGCAAGCCCGGCAGCGCGGACGTAAGCGGCGGGAGCAGGTGCCCGGGCACCCACCGGCAGGTTCATCCGGCGCACGGGCAGCGCGTTGGTCATGGCCGAGGACTCCAGGTCCACATCCAGGCAGCCGTCCAGGTGCGGCGCGGTCTCCCCGTCAACCAGCCAGCGGCCTGCACCGTCCGCCTCCAGCAGCCTTGAGCTGAACCCGGCCGGTGACCGCCCGCGGATCCGTGCGCTGCGCGTGGCCCAGGTCGCGTCCAGCTGGATGGCGTACTCAACAGCCCAGGTCACGCCGTCCTCGGTTGCGGTGGTCCATCCCTCGATATCGCACCCGCTGTCGCGGGCCTGGAAATACACGACCTCGAAGCCGGTACGGGCACCCAGATGCTGCCACCCAGCGGTCGCGGGCACTGACGCGAATGACATAGCCATCACTTTCCCATCGCGCTGCGCCTAGCGGGCAGGCACGCCGTTACTCGCATGGCGCTGATCGCGTGGACCGATCCGGTGGGGCAACACGCCCCGCTGCCCTCCACCGCCAGGACTTCTCGTCACTACGAGTCATGCCAGGCGTCCTGGAAGGCCGGCGTCACAAGTCACGATCTACGGGACATGCCCTACGCGCGGCGGGCCAGCCACGCGTCGAAGTCGGTGGCGACGATGCGCTCGTCGTGCAGGTCACGGGCCTGCGGCGAGGCCAGCCAGACGATCGGCGGTCCCATCACCGCCGGGTCGATGAGTGTGAGCCCGGCAGGACGGTCGCCGGGCACCATGCCGGTCTCGGTGGCGCCGCCCGGCAGCAGCATGTTGACCCGGACCGGGGTGCCGGCCAGGTCGGCCGCCATGATCCGGGACAGCGCCTCCGCGCCCGCCCGGGACGGCCCGTACGGGACGAAGCCGCGCCGGTTCATCGTGGTGTGGTTCATCGAGATGTTGACGATCCGCCCGGACCCCGCGTCCAGCATCCGCGGCGTGAGCTCCCGGGCCATCAGGAAGTAGCCGGTGAGGTTCACGTCGATCACCGCCCGGAACCCTTCGGGCGGGACTTCCCAGAATCCCCGGGGCTCGACCATGAAGCGGGGGTTGACCGTCCGCATCCCGAGGCCAGCGTTGTTGACCAGCAGGTCGATCCCGCCGAGCCGGGACCAGGCCCGGTCGGCCGCACGGGCGACGGACAGCTCGTCACGGGCGTCCGCGGCGACACCCAGGGCGCCGGGCAACTGTGCGGCGGCCCCGGCGGCCCGCTCCGCCGAGCGGCTGGTGAGCACGACCCTGGCGCCGGCCCGGGCCAGCGCGTCGGCCATGGCCAGGCCGAGGCCACTGGTCCCCCCGGTGACCAGGGCCCGGGTGCCGTCCAGATCCGCGCCGCTGCCCGCCATCACGTCCCCACGAATGTCTTAGACGCTCTTACTTCTTCGTGATGAATGTGCCCTTGCCCAGAACCGATTCCACGAGGCCGCGCTCCCGGAGTTCGCGCATCGCCCGGCGGATGGTCTGGTACGCAACGCCGTACTGCTCCCCCATGTCCCGTTCCGAGGGAAGACGCTGACCCCGGGAGATCTTCCCGGCCTTCACCTGAGCCTCGATGTAGTCAGCGACCTGCATGTACAGGGGCTCCGCGCTGGCCGCGTCGAATCTCGGATGATCTTCCACATGATCACCGTAAACCACCGCTCACCTGCGCAAAGGAACGCGAGTCTCTAGGTGCCGATGCGTAGCTATAGTTAGCATCTGTAGGATGACTGCGGAACAGGGCAGCGGACTCGGGTGGTGGAAACGAGGGCGATGGACACCTACGTGTGGGCTGCGTTTATCGACTGGGTGAAGGCCGGGCTCGGCGATTATGACCAGCTTCCGGATGACCCCCGGAAGCACTTACCGAGATTCCGCGGATAGAACCCGCCCATCACCGGTTCACGGCTCGGCCAGCGCCGGGGATGAGAGCGTTCCGAAACCTGGAGTAGCCTTCTGATTACCGGTTGTGTCCCCCGTAGTGACCGAGGGGTGTACACCCATGAGCCCAAGGTCCAGACCGCATGCATGGGCGGGAACTGGAGCGGGACCTGGCGGGTGCGCCCGGGCGCGGTCTACTTCGGCTCTTACTTCTTCATCAAGGACCTGCGGTACCCGTACTACAACGGAACCCACGCCTACGCGCACGGCAGGCTACTCGTCGATAACTGCCGTCCGACCTGTGCGCAGGCCGGGTATTTCGCCAACGCAACCGCATACTTCTGGGTCGTGTTCAATCATCGCGGCCCGGGAAAGCACTTTGGCTACCTTCGGCTTCGCTGGGGGCGGCATCTCCAGCACTCCA
>JAOPYP010000205.1 GCA_025964635.1 Actinomycetes bacterium
GGCGGCCGCGGCCAGGGGCGTCATGAGCCGCAGCCTGCGCTGCAGCCCGGGGCGGCGGCCTGGGCTCGCGGGCAGCCGGAGCGGAGGGGCGCTACCCGGCGGCACCGTATCCGCCGCGGCCCGGGTCGCGGCGCGGAGCCGGTCTTCAGTGCTGATCATTGGCCCGCCTCCTGCATCAGCCGGCCGAGCGCGGCCAGCGCCCGGGACGTGGTGGACTTGACCGTGCCGGGGCTGATGCCCATGGACGCCGCGATCTCCGGCTCGGTCTGGTCGAGGTAGAACCGGAGCACTAAGGCCTCCCGCTGCCGGTCCGGCAGCCGGCGCAGCGCGCTCAGGACCTGCTGGTGCTCCTCGCCGAGGAGCGCCGCCTGCTCCGCCGATGCCGCGTCGGCCGTGTCCGGCGCCGGGCCGCCGCGCCGCTGGGCCCGGATCCGGTGGCGCAGCTCCGAGCGGCAGCCGTTGAGGGTGGACGCGCGCACGTAGCTCAGCGCTTTGGCCGGGTCGGCCAGCTGGCCCCAGCGGCGGTACAGGCCGCAGAACGCGTCCTGGACCACGTCCTCGGCGGCGGCCCGGTCGCTCAGCATGACCACCGCCAGCCGGATCAGCCCGACCGCGTGGGCCTCATACAGGGCGGTGACGGCCCGCGCGGCCGCCGCGCGCGCCGCGTCGTCCGGCCAGCCCGTCCCGGAACCCGGCCAGCCGGCTCGCGCGGTACCCATTGGCATGCTCACGTATCAGAGACGCCGCGCCGTGCGGCCAGTTGCCCGCCCCGGGGGCCGAAAATTCTCCGCAACGAAAACCGGCGGGCGTCAGGCCTCCCACCAGCGCGGGGCTTCCTCTGGCCCCGGGGACGTGCGCCATCGTGAGGGCCGGCGCCCTGGCCGGGTGGTCGTTGCGGAGAAATTATGGGTTCATGGCGGTGCCTTGGGACGAGGCCGCCACCCCGGCGGCCCCCGAGAGGACCGAACATTGAAGCTCGCCCGTCTGCTCAGCGCCGCCGCGCTGGCCGTCTCCGTTGCGGCGGTGACGGCAGGCTACGGCCCCATCGCCGCGGCGCAGGCCGCGATCAGCCAGCCAGCCGCCACACAGGCGTGCCGCCACAGTGCCGGCCCGTTCCATCGCGACCGGAATATGATCACTGGCGCCGGGGGCCAGCGATACATCCCCTACGGCGTCAGCGTCACGGGCCTGGGTAACCCCAACTGGAAACGTCACAGCCCCGGCGACGTCGCCGAGATCAACGCCGCGGCCGCTTCGTGGTGCAGCAACACCGTCCGCCTGCAGATCTTCCAGTACGCCCTGCTGGGGCCGGGCAAGAGTGGCAGCACCGTGAACACCACATTTCTCGGCCGCATTGAGGGGGAGGTCTCCACGGCGCTGAATGACGGCCTGGTCGTCGTGATCAACGACCAGACCGAAGGCGGTGGCAACCCGGCCGCCCTGGGCATGCCGACCACCCAGACCGAAGCATTCTGGAAAGTCATGTCCGGCCTGTACGGGCACAACCCGGACGTGATCTTTGACCTGTTCAACGAGCCGCGGCGCGCTAACTACCCGACCGAGGCGGGGACGTGGAAGTTCTGGAAGCACGGCGGCAACTACCACGGCTACCAGTTCATCGGCATGGAACCTCTCGCGCTCTACGTCCGCAGCCTCGGCGCCCGGAACCTGTTCTGGATCGAGGGGCCGCACACCGCCGGGACGCTTGACGAAATCGTCAGCCACCAGATAACCCACGCCGGGCCACTGGAGTACGGGATCAACCACCCGGGCGGGGTGAACGTCCGGCACGGCCCGGCCGACTGGTACACCCGGTTCGGGTACGCCGCCAAGCAGGTGCCGATGACCGACACCGAGTGGACGAACTATTCATCCACCCGCTCCTGCTGGCCGGACGCACCGAAGACTGCGCCGGCGTTCCTGAACTACCTCGCCCGGAAGGGGATGGGCCTGACCGCGTGGACGCTGGTCCCCGGCGTGCTCGCCGCGTCCGCTGACCTCGCTAACCCGACCGTGATCAAATCAGACTGGGCATGCCGGAACACCGGACTGGACGAAGGCGCCGGCTCCCTGATCATGAACTGGTTCAAGCAGCATAATTCGTGAGCGGCAGGCTTCAGCTGCTGTGTGAGGCAGCGCGGCGGAACACCTCCGCCGCGGCCTGGTGGAACCCGCCAGGCAGGCCGTCCGCGGTCATGCTCGCGGCGATCTCCTCCATCTCCCCGGCCCAGCGCCAGCCCTTGGCCGCCGCGGACTCCGCCGCGCCCCGCGACCGGCCCTCCAGCCCCGGCTGGGACAGCGCCCACTCGGCCACGAGGCTGTCCTCCACCCCCTCGGCCCGGGCCAGCGCGCGAACGGCCAGGATCAGCGCGCCACTGCCCTTGGTCCAGGCGGCGTACGCCATCTTGAGGGCCGACGCCGCGGTGAGGTTGCCGTTGCGGAGAATTACGGGGTTCAGGGCAGTGTCCTCGAAGAGCACCGCCACCTCCGCGGCGGGGACGGCCTCCTCCCGGCCGGCGGGCCCGGCGGCCAGGTACAGGCGGGTACCGCCCGGGCCGGTCCCGTCTCCGGGGCGGGCGGCGGCCGGCGGCGAGCCGATGATCCCGCCGTCCACGTAGCGGCCGCCGGCCGCCTCGATGATCGTCCGGACGTCGCGGGCAGTGCCGGGGGAGATGGCGTTGGCGTCCACGTAGATGCCGGGGAAGCCGGCGGCGGCTACCGCGCGGGCGGTGGGCAGCGCGGCGTGCGGCGGGCAGACGGACAGGATGATCCCGGTCTCCGCGGCCAGCGCGGTGACCGTCCCGGCGTCGGCCAGCGCGGCCTGCGCGGCCCGGGCCGCGGTCGCCGGGCCGCGGCCCTCCGACACCCAGCGGACCTCGTGACCCCGGGCGGTCAGGCAGCCGGCCACCGCCGCGCCCATCTCGCCGGGGTGCAGCAGCCCGATCGCCGTGCCGCCCATCCGCCACCTCCGCGTCCGCGATCCGGTTTCCGGTACGACAGTACGGGCCATCGCCCGGCCTATCGGATGCGCCTGCCCTCCGTGCTCGGTAGAGTCAAATGACCGGGCCGAAGAGGCCGTCATCATCCAGGCTGCCGTGTATTCAGGCCGCGGCTCGCACCGGCGGCACCCCCGAGGAGAGCGTTTCAGTGCCGAAGCTCGTTTATGACTTCACCGAGGGCAACAAGGACCTCAAGGATCTGCTGGGCGGCAAAGGGGCCAACCTGGCTGAGATGACCAATCTTGGCCTGCCTGTTCCGCCTGGTTTCATCATCACCACCGAGGCGTGCCGCCAGTACCTCCAGGAGGGCACGGTTCCCGGCAGCCTCGACGCCGAGGTCAGCGGGCACCTGGCCCAGCTGGAGAAGGCCATGGGCCGCCGGCTCGGCGACCCCGGCGACCCGCTGCTGGTCAGCGTGCGATCCGGAGCCAAGTTCTCGATGCCCGGGATGATGGAGACGGTGCTGAACATCGGCCTGTCCGACGAGTCCGTCAACGGCCTGGCCAAGCAGTCCGGCAGCGACCGCTTCGCCTGGGACGCCTACCGCCGCCTGATCCAGATGTTCGGCAAGACCGTGCTCGGCATCGAGGGCGAGGCCTTCGAGCACGTGATGGAAGAGACCAAGCAGGCCAAGGGGACCAAGAACGACCTCGATCTGGACGCCAGCGACCTGCACGGGATCGTGGACCGCTTCAAGGAGATCGTCCGGGAGCACACCGGCCACGACTTCCCGCAGCAGCCGCGGGAGCAGATGGACCTGGCCGTCAAGGCCGTGTTCAGCTCGTGGAACGCCGACCGGGCCATCCTGTACCGGCGCCAGGAGCGCATCCCCGCCGACCTCGGCACCGCGGTGAACATCGTGGCCATGGTGTTCGGCAACCTCGGCATGGACTCCGGCACCGGCGTCGCGTTCACCCGCGACCCGGGCAGCGGCCAGCAGGGCATCTACGGTGACTACCTGCAGAACGCGCAGGGCGAGGACGTGGTGGCCGGTATCCGGAACACCGTCCCGCTGCAGGACCTGGAGAACATCGACTCCGCGTCCTACACCCAGCTGATGGACATCATGCAGACGCTGGAGAACCACTACCGGGACCTGTGCGACATCGAGTTCACGATCGAGCGCGGCAAGCTGTGGATGCTGCAGACCCGGGTCGGCAAGCGCACCGCGGGCGCGGCGTTCCGGATCGCCACCCAGCTCGTGGACCAGGGCCTCATCGACATGGACGAGGCGGTCACCCGGGTCACCGGCGATCAGCTCGCCCAGCTCATGTTCCCCCGGTTCGACCTCAGCCAGGAGCCGAAGCGGGTCACCAAGGGCGTCAGCGCGTCCCCGGGCGCCGCGGTCGGCAAGGCCGTGTTCAACTCGGCCAAGGCCGTCGAGCAGGCCGCGGCCGGCGAGGCCGTCATCCTGGTCCGCCGCGAGACCAACCCGGACGACCTTCATGGCATGATCGCCGCCAAGGGCATCCTGACCAGCCGGGGCGGCAAGACCAGCCACGCCGCCGTGGTCGCCCGCGGGATGGGCAAGACCTGCGTCTGCGGTGCCGACGAGCTCGAGGTGGACACGAAGGCCGGGAAGATCACCGCGCCCGGCGGCGTGGTCATCAGCGAGGGTGACGTGCTGTCCATCGACGGCACCAGCGGCAACGTCTATCTCGGCGAGGTGCCGGTCGCCGCGTCCCCGGTCGTGCAGTACTTCGAGGGCGGCCTGGACACCGACGCCGACGACCTGGTCAAGGCCGTGGACCGGCTCATGAAGCACGCCGACGGGCGGCGCCGCCTCGGCGTGTTCGCCAACGCGGACACCGGCGAGGACTGCGCCCGGGCCCGGCGCTTCGGCGCGGGCGGGGTCGGCCTGGTCCGGACCGAGCACATGTTCCTCGGCGAGCGCCGGCAGCTGGTCGAGCGGCTCATCCTGGCCGAGGACGACGCGGGCCGCCAGGCCGCGCTCGACACGCTGGAGCCGCTGCAGCGCGGTGACTTCGTGGAGATCCTCGACGCGATGGACGGCCTGCCGGTGACCATCCGGCTGATCGACCCGCCGCTGCACGAGTTCCTCCCGGACCTCACCGACATCTCGGTCCAGGTCGCCCTGGCCGGCGACCAGGCCACCGAGAAGGACCGCAAGCTCCTCGAGGCGGTCCGCCGGCTGCACGAGCAGAACCCGATGCTGGGCCTGCGCGGCGTCCGGCTCCTCCTGGTCATCCCCGGGCTGCTGGACATGCAGGTCCGGGCCATCGCCGAGGCCGCGGCCGAGCTGAAGAAGGCGGGCAAGGACCCGAAGCCGGAGATCATGATCCCGCTGACCGCGTCGGTCCAGGAGATGGAGATCGCCAAGGACGCGACGGCCAGGATCCTGGCCGAGGTCGAGGAGGCGAGCGGCACCCACGTGCACACCCTGATCGGGACCATGATCGAGGTGCCGCGGGCCGCGATGATCGCCGGGGAGATCGCCAAGTCGGCCGAATTCTTCTCGTTCGGCACCAACGACCTGACCCAGATGGGCTGGGGCTTCTCGCGGGACGACGTGGAAGGCGCGTTCTTCAGCCGGTACATCGAGCTGGGCATCTTCGGCGTCTCCCCGTTCGAGACCATCGACCCGGACGGGGTCGGCCGCATGGTGCGCATCGCCAGCGAGGAAGGCCGGGCCACCCGGCCCGGGCTGGAACTGGGCGTCTGCGGCGAGCACGGCGGCGACCCTGACTCGGTGCACTTCTTCCACCATGTCGGGCTGAATTACGTGTCCTGCTCGCCGTTCCGGGTGCCCGTCGCCCGGCTGGAGGCTGGCCGCGCCGTGGTCCTCGAGTCCAGCGGTGGCAGCGACAGCAGGTGACAGCCCGGCCCGGTTACGATCACGACGCCACGGCCCGCTGGGTGGCTGAGCCGCCCAAGCGGGCCGCGGCGCCCGGGTTCGAGCCGGGCCGGTTCGGCCGCGGCCCGTTCGAGCGGGACCGGGCCCGGGTGCTGCACACCTCGGCGCTGCGCAGGCTGGCGGCCAAGACCCAGGTGGTGGAGGTGGACGCGGGGGACTTCCCGCGGACCAGGCTCACCCACTCGCTGGAGTGCGCGCAGATCGGCCGGGAGCTGGGCGGCGCCCTGGGCTGCGATCCCGACCTGGTCGACGCCGCGTGCCTGGCGCACGACCTCGGCCACCCTCCGTTCGGGCACAACGGCGAGTCGGCCCTGGCCGACGTGGCCGAGCCGTGCGGCGGGTTCGAGGGCAACGCGCAGAGCCTCCGGCTGCTGACCCGGCTGGAGGCCAAGGTGGCCGGGGCCGGGCTGAACCTGACCCGGGCCACCCTGGATGCCACGCTGAAGTACCCGTGGCTGGCCGGCCCGGGGCTGGGCAAGTACGGAGCGTACGCCGACGACGCGGAGGTGTTCGCGTGGATCCGCGACGGCGCGCCCCCCGGCCGTCCCAGCCTGGAAGCGCAGGTCATGGACTGGGCTGACGACGTGGCCTACTCGGTGCACGACCTGGAGGACGGCCTGCACGCCGGGCTCATCACGCTGCGAGCCCTGGCCGATTCGGCGGATCGGAAAGCAATCAGCGAGCTCACGGCCGATCAGTACTGCGCGCCTGGCACGGCCAGCCCCGAGGAGCTGGCCGGGGTGTTCGGCGACCTGCTCGCGCTGCCCTGCTGGCCGGCCAGGTTCGACGGCGGCCCGGCGTCCCTGGCCGCACTGAAGAACCTGACCAGCGAGCTGATCGGGCGGCTGTGCGGGGCGGCTCACCAGGCCACCGTCGAGGCCTCCGGCGGCCAGCCGCTCACCAGGTACGCCGCCGACCTTCAGGTTCCCCGGCGGCAGCGGCTGGAATGCGCGCTGCTCAAGGGGGTCACCGCGTACTACGTCATGAGCCGGGAGGGCGCCGCGGCCTACCAGGCCCGGGAGCGGGAACTCATCCTGGAGCTGGCCGCCGCGGTGCGGATGGGCGCCCCCGGCACCCTGGATGCCGCGCTGACCCCCGCCTACGAGGCGGCTGCGACCGACGCGGGGCGGCTGCGGGTCGTGGTCGACCAGGTGGCTACGCTGACCGACACGTCCGCGGTCGCGTGGCACGCCCGCCTGTGCCGGTGAAGGATGTGCGGAGAAGAATCACCGTGCCGCTGACCGGTGCTGAGCACTTAACTGCAAGGGAGCAGCCATGCCTGAAGGTCCGGCCTACGTGATCATCGGCGCCAGCCTGGCCGGCGCCAAGGCGGCCGAGACGCTGCGCGAGGACGGGTCCGGCGGCACCATCGTCCTGCTGGGCACGGAGACCGAGCGGCCGTACGAGCGGCCGCCGCTGTCCAAGGGATACCTGCTCGGCAAGGCGGACAAAGCCTCGCTGTACGTACACGACGAGCACTGGTACGCCGGGCACCAGGTCGACCTGCGGCTGGGCGTCACCGCGATCGGGATCGACCGCGGGGCCCGCCGGGTCGAGCTGGACACCGGCGAGGCGGTCGGCTACGACCGGCTGCTGATCACCACCGGGGCGCACCCGCGGGTGCCCCAGCTGCCCGGCGGCGACCTCGACGGGGTGCACTACCTGCGGACCACGGCCGACTCCGAGGCGCTGGCCACCGCGCTGGCCCCCATCCCCGGTGAGGAGACCCGGGTGGTCATCGCCGGCGGCGGCTGGATCGGTCTCGAGGTCGCCGCCGCGGCCCGCGACAAGGGCTGCGCGGTGACGGTGCTGGAGCCCGAGCCCACCCCGCTGCACCGGCAGCTCGGCCCGGAGCTGGGCCAGCGGTTCGCGGACCTGCACCGCGCGCACGGGGTCGGGTTCCGCTTCGGCGACAGTGCCCGCGAGCTCCGCGGCCAGGAGGGCCGGGTCACCATGGTGGTCACCTCGGAGGGGGCCGAGCTGCCCGCTGACGTGGTGGTGGTCGCCATCGGCGCCGCGCCCAACGTGGCCCTGGCCGAGGCGGCCGGCCTGGAGGTGGCCGCCCCGGAGACCGGCGGCGGCGTACTCGTGGACGCGGCGCTGCGGACCAGCGACCCGGACATCTTCGCGGCCGGTGACGTGGCCAGCGTGGACCACCCGCTGCTGGGCCGCCGGGTCCGGGTCGAGCACTGGGCCAACGCCCTGCACGGCGGCCCGGCCGCCGCCCGCTCCATGCTCGGCCAGCCGGTGTCCTACGACCGGGTGCCGTACTTCTTCAGCGACCAGTACGACCTGGGCATGGAGACGTCCGGGCTGCCCGAGCCGGGGCACTACGACCAGGTGGTGTACCGGGGCGACCCGTCGACCCTGGAGTTCATCGCGTTCTGGCTGTCGGGCGGCGCGGTCGTGGCCGGCATGAACGTCAACGTGTGGGACGTGACCGGCGACATCCAGGCGCTGATCCGGGCCGGGTACGCGGGCACCGCGGTGGACACCGCCCGGCTGGCCGACCCGGGCGTGCCCCTCGCCGAGGTGCTGGGCTGAGCGGCCCGCCAGGCCCGGCGGCTACGCGCTGGGCCCGGCGCCGGTCCCGGGCCCGGCCGGGGTGCCGGGCGGGAACGGGATCAGCACCACGGTGATGTTGTCCCGGCCGCCGGCGTCGAGGGCGAACTTCACCAGCGCCTGGGCGGAACCGAGCGGGTCGGCCTGCGCGGCGGGCATGGCCAGCCCGGCCAGGCCGGCCGCCTCGGGCTGGTAGTTCCACAGCCCGTCCGAGCAGAGCAGCACGACGCCTTCCCCGGGCGGCTCAAAGCGCGTGACGTGCGGCTTCGCCTCGGCGGGATCCGCGCCCACCCAGCGCGTGACCACATGAGCCTGCGGGGACTCGAGCGCCTCCTCCTCCGGCAGCAGCCCGAGCGACACCATCTCTTCCGCCAGGGAATCGTCCCTGGTCAGCCGCTGCGCGTCGGCGGGCACGGCCGCCAGCCAGTAAGCCCGGCTATCGCCCACCCAGCACAGCGTCACCACGTCAGCGGTCGCGGCGGCGGAGATGAACGTGGCCGATCCCACCTCGCCGGGCGAGTCGGCCAGGCCGGACACGGCCTCTACCGCGGACTTCACCGCGTCCGTTGATGCCTCGCTGAGGTCCGTGCCCGCCTCGGCCGCGCTGCGGAGCACCCGCGCGGCCGCCTCGGCCGCCGCCAGCGAGGCGTCCTGGGGGCGGGCGGAGGTGGACACCCCGTCGCAGACCACGGCGACCAGGACCGGGCCGCCCGCGCCCGGCACGACCGCGAGTTCCATCGCGTCTTCGTTCTGCCGGTGCCGCAGCCCGCGGTCGGTGACGCCGGCCATCAGGCCGAGATCAAGCTCCTGGTGATCATGCGACATCACGGCACCACCCCAGGGTCCACCCAGATACGGCTTGACTAGTTCTCGCTCGGCTGGCTGCGCTTGACCAGTTCAGCTCGACCGGGTTGGCAGTCATTGTATGCCGCCCGGACCGGGCGCGGGACCGGCTGGCGGCCTGCTTCCGCAGGCCCGCACCAGGTGCTCGGCCCAGGCCCGGGCGGCCGGGCCCGGAGAGCGCCCGCGCCGCCGGACCAGGCCGATGGGCGGGTGCGCCAGCGCGGGCTGGAGCGGGTGCACGTCGATGGCCTGGCCCGCGGCCCGCGCGGAGGATCCGGCCAGCAGCGCGACGCCCAGCCCCGCCGCGACCAGCTCGCAGATGCTGGCCGGGCTGTGCGTCTCGAACGGGATGCGGGGCTCGAAGCCCGCGGCGGCGGCCGCGGCCACCAGGATGCCGTGCAGCCCGCTGCCGGCCGGCAGGCACACGAACGGCTCGTCCCGGACGTCGGCCAGCCGCGCCGCGTCCCCAGCGAACGCGTACCGTCCTGGCGGGGTAGCCAGCACCACGACCTCGGGGGCCAGCGGCTGGGCGAGATAGCGGGCGGGCAGGTCGTCGTGGATGGGGCAGAGGGCCACGTCGATGCGGCCCGCGTCCAGGTCGGCCAGGAGATCCGCGATCAGGCCCGTGCGCAAGGCGATGGTCACCCCCGGATAGCGGCGGTGGAAGCCGGCCAGGGCGCGGGGCAGGTCGAGCGAGGCGAGCAGCTGCGTCGCGCCGATCCGCAGCTGCCCCCGGGTCACCGTGGCCAGCTCGGCCAGGTCGGCCCGGGCCCCGTCGACCTGGGCGAGCGCGCTGCGCGCCCGGGCCAGGACCAGCTCGCCCGCGGGTGTGAGCCTGACCCGGCGCGTGGTGCGCTCGAGCAGGGCCGCGCCGAGCTCCCGTTCCAGCCGTCTGACCTGGGAGGACACCGCAGGCTGGGCGATGTGCAGCTGCTCGGCGGCCCGGCTGAACCCGCCGTGCCGGACGACCGCCTCGAAGTAGGCCAGCTGGCGCAGCTCCATCCATTAATAATGACTGCTTATAACTCTTAGCGCAAAGCTCTCTTGGACTTATGAGTCGGGTCCCGGCAGGCTTTGGGTCATGGAGCAACGGAATCTCGGCGGCCTGGTCACCTCCGCGATCGGCCTGGGATGCATGGGGCTGTCGCAGGGATACGGCCCGGCCGACGACGCGGAGTCGGTCCGGGTCATCCACCGGGCCCTCGACCTTGGCGTGAGCATGCTGGACACGGCGATGAGCTACGGCCAGGGGCACAACGAGCAGCTGATCGCCCGGGCCCTGCCCGGCCGGGCGGGCCCGGTGCTGATCGCCACCAAGTTCGGCATTGTCCGCGACTCAGGCGGGGTGCGCGTGGACGGCCGGCCCGAGCACGTCCGCGGCTACTGCGAGGCATCACTGCGGCGGCTCGGGCGCGACGTGATCGACCTGTATTACCTGCACCGGGTCGACCCGGACGTGCCGGTAGCGGACACCGTGGGCGCGATGGCCGCGCTGGTGACCGAGGGCAAGGTCCGCCACCTCGGGCTCTCCGAGGCGACCCCGGCCCAGCTGGAGCAGGCCGCGGCGGTGCACCCGATCAGCGCGGCGGAGTTCGAGTGGTCGCTGCTGTGGCGCGATCCGGAGGACGACGTGGTGCCGGCCGCCCGGCGGCTGGGCATCGGCCTGGTGCCCTACAGCCCGCTCGGCCGCGGCCTGCTCACTGCCGCCCTCGCCGGGCCGGACATCGACGCCAGCGACTTCCGCCGCCAGGACCCGCGCTTCCACGGCCCGGCCCTGGACCGCAACCTCGGGCAGGTGGGGGTCCTGCGCGACCTGGCCACCAGGCTGGGGCTCACACCGGGCCAGCTCGCCCTGGCCTGGCTGCTCGCCCAGGGTCCCGACGTCGTCCCCATCCCCGGCAGCCGCCGCCCGGACCGGATCGCGGAGAACGCCGCCGCGGCCGGGGTCCGGCTGGACCCGGCCGACCTGGAACGGCTGGCCAGCGCGCTGCCCCGCTCCGCCTGGGCCGGGGACCGCCACTCGTTCGCGGTCCCGGTGACGGCCCGGGGTAACGGCTAGCCGGAGGCGGCCGGGACGGCCCGGGGGACCGGCGGCTGGACACCGCCGGCAGCGGCCACCGGCGGCGGCTGGACGCCGCCGGCAGCGGCTATGGGCCGGGGCGGCGGCTAGATCCCGCAG
>JAOPYP010000208.1 GCA_025964635.1 Actinomycetes bacterium
AAGGCCGCGGTCGGCGCGATCGCCGCGGCGACCGAGCGTGGCCTGCGCATCCCCGAGGACCTGTCCGTCGCCGGCTTCGACGACATCGACCTGGCCCAGGCCACCCGCCCGATGCTCACCACGGTGCGCCAGCCGCTGCAGGAGATGGGCCGCATCGCGGTCAGCCTGCTCATCCGGCTGCTCGAACGCCAGCGCCTGGACGCCCTGCATATCGAGCTGGCGACCGAGCTGGTCGTCCGTGGGTCTACCGGCCCGGCTCCGGACGCCGCCCCGGCTTAGCGGGCTCTGAGTTAGCGGGCACTGAGTTAGCGAGCGCGATGTCGGTCCGGGCCGGGGAGCGTGGCCGCCCATGATGGTAGCCTGACGTAATCATATAGTGACTGTATGTAGCTCCCCCGCTCGATATGCGGCATGCACTGCCGAGGACACAGCCGTCTCGCGTGTCCAGAGCTGATCGTTTGACCCTGGCCCGCTGCGCGGCAGCACATGACGGCCAGCCAGGCAGGATCGAGCGCGATGTCTAGGGGGACTGACGATGCCTATCCTCGGCAAGCCGGCCGCGGCCGTGGCCGCGGGCCTGGTAATGCTGGCCGTGGGGCCAGCGAGCGCGTCCATCGCCTCACCGCGGGCGCCCGCGTCGCCGCGGGCGGTGGACTCACCCCGGGCGGTGGCCGGAGGCAGGGTGGCCAGCGCCGCGGCGACCTCGGAGCATTATCTTGATCTCAAGTTCGACGTCACGAACCTGCAGGGCGGCCTGGCGGTCAAGTACGACCCCCCCGGCATCGTGTCGGACCTGGGCGGTACGGCCACGGCCAGCTCTGGCGCGATGAGCACGGTCTACCTCACAGCCATCACGTTCGTACTGGGTGTCTCCGGCCGCACACCGCTCGACGCCCGGGTGACGAGCACCCTGAGAGTCGACAGTGCGGTGATCACAGGGAATGCCACGATCCCGGCCGGGGCAACCGTTACCGTCACGAACACCGACACCGGCCAGAAGATGGACCTGCATAACGGCCCGTTCTCCCTCCCCACGGGCCGCGGCGCGGGCCGCGACCAGGAGGTGACGTTCTCGCCGGTGGTGGCGCCGGGTAAGGCCATCACAGGCGCCGCCCGGCCGGGGCAGCCGGTCAGGCTGAAAGAATTTACCGGCTCACCCGCGCAGGTCTGGAAGATCCCTCACCCCGGCAGGGGTTCGCGCACCGAGATCATCAATAAGCAGACGGGGCTCTGCCTCGACGCCGCCCATCATGCGGCCGGCGCGAAAGTGATCACTGAGATCTGCGACGGCTCGAAGCACCAGCAGTGGACTGAACGCCAGCGGCCGAACGGCAGCTGGCGGCTATCGCAAGGGCGGTCCAGCCCGATCCTGCAAGCTGCGGTCTCCGCCCGGACCGGCCACGTCCGGCTGGAGCCCCTTACTAGCCCCAGGAAACTCAGGAATTGGCTGAGGCGCACCCGGGTGGGATAAGGATCGTTCATGGCGGCGGCGCCTTAGGAGTTCGAGAGGGCGCCGGTTTGCCTGCGCGGCCTGGCGGGGGTTGCTCCAGTTCCAGGCGACGCAGCCCCCTTCTGGTTCACTCGGCCTTGTTCACTCGGCGGCTGTACGCGCTGAAGGCGGCAGGTCGTTGGCGCGAGCGGGCTACCCCAGTCCGGCCAGCATGTGAGCGCGGTCAATATCGTTGCGGGTCAGATCGTCGTTTTCCGCCCTGTACCGCCGACTGACCAGGGGCTGCCAGATGGGACCGACCGCACCGATGTCCGCTTCGCCGGTACCCGCGCCCGGGCACGAGTCGCCGGCCCAGCGGGCCCGTGCTCTGGCCGCCGCGCGCCGACGGGCCACTGCTCTCCTAGCGGGGGTAACGGTTCTGTTTGTGGTCGTGACCGCGGTCGGCGCCCACGGGGTCCTTCTCGGCTACGTGCAGGCCGGCGCGGAGGCCTCCATGGTCGGAGGCGTGGCCGACTGGTTCGCGGTGACGGCCCTCTTCCGCCATCCGCTGGGCCTGCCGATACCTCACACCGCGCTGATCGTCGAGCGCAAGGACCAGTTCGCCGCCACCCTCGGCCAGTTCGTGCAGGAGAACTTCCTCACCGGAGACATTCTTGCCGAGCGGATCCGCTCGGCACGCCTGGTGCCCCGTCTGGCCGTGTGGCTGGCCGACGAGGCCAACGCCGCCCGCTTCGCCGGCCGCACGGCGGATCTGGTCGTCACGGTGGCCGAGAGTCTCCGCGATGAGGATGTCCAGCGCGTTCTCACCGCCGAACTTACCCGGGCGGTAGAAGCCGTCGAGGTGGCGCCACTGGCTGGCCGGGCCCTGCGGGTCATCATTGCGGGAGGCCACCACTCCGAGTTCTTCGACGCCACCCTCACCGGCGCCGACCGCTATCTCGGCGGCCATTACGAGGAGCTTCGTGAGCTGTTCGAGGCCGAGTCGCCCCGCTGGGTGCCCGACGCGGTTTACCGGCGGGTCTTCGACCGCATGTACACGCGTCTGCGCCAGCGGCTGGTGGCGATGGCCGCCGATCCCAACGACCCGGCGCGGCAGCAGTTCGAGGAGTGGATCGCCGGGCTCCCCGACCGCCTCGAGACATCCCCGGAGATGCGTGAGCGCGGCGAGCGCCTTAAGCGCGATGTCCTGGGGAGCGCCGCCCTGCGGGACTGGTCCTCGTCCCTGTGGCAGAAGGCTAAGGAGGGGCTGCGGATCCAGGCCGCTGACCCGGAGTCTGAGCTGCGCCTTCGGCTGGCCGATGCGCTGGTCGCGGCCGGGCGGCGGCTGGGTTCGGACCGCCGCCTCCAGGAGGGCCTCGACCGTATCGTCGAGTCCGGAGCCAGGGCGCTCGCCGACCAGTTCCACGACGAACTCGCCGGGCTCGTCACCGGGACTATCGAGCGGTGGGACGCCGCCGAGACATCGAGCCAGCTGGAACTGCTCCTCGGGCCCGACCTGCAGTACATCCGCATCAACGGCACGGTGGTGGGGGC
>JAOPYP010000227.1 GCA_025964635.1 Actinomycetes bacterium
GGCGGGGCCAGCCCGGGCTGCCCGGCCCGCCGGGCCTGGGTCCGCTGCCAGGCGCGGGTCGCGGTGGGCAGCACGCCCCGCGGCAGGAACAGCACCACCGCGCCGAGCAGGCCGCCGAACAGCAGCAGCCGGATCGCCCCGGCGTCGGCGCCGCCCAGGCCGGTGCTGGTGAAGTTGGCCAGAGGCTCGATGATGAACGCGCCCAGCACCGGGCCCCATACCGTGCCGCGCCCGCCCAGCAGGGCGGCCAGCACGATCAGCACGCTGGTGACGACGTCGAAGACGGCGGCGACGTTGAGGAACGACACGTAGTAGGCGTACAGGCCGCCCGCGATGCCCACGAACGTCCCGCCGAACACGAAGGCGATCATCTTGTAGACGGCGGTCCGCAGGCCGAGCCCGGCCGCCTTGTCCTCGTCGTCGGCGATCGCGAACAGGCCAAGGCCGAGCTTGCTGCGCCGGGCCACGGCGGACACCACGACGCTCAGGACGAGCAGGCCGAGCAGCGGGTAGTAGAAGGGCCAGTTCTGGTAGGACAGGCTCCACGCGGGCAGCGGCAGGGCCAGGCCCTGGCTGCCGCCGGTCAGGCCGGACCAGGTGGTCGCGACGATGCCGAGCAGTTGCAGCGCGGCGAACGTGACGATGACGAAGTACATGCCGCGGGTGCGCCGGGTGACCAGGCTCAGCACCGCGGCGGCCACCGCGCAGACCAGGCCGCCGGCCAGGCAGCCGGCGAACGGCGAGAGGTGCGCCCGGACGGCCAGGATGCCGGTCGTGTACGCGCCGAGCCCGATGAAGGCGCTGTTGCCGAGGGAGATGTACCCGGCGTAGCCGCCCATGATGTTCCACCCGCTGGCCCCGATACCGAGCAGGAACGTCATGATGAGCAGGTTCTGGAGGTACAGGTTGCCCGAGACGAGCGGGAAGACGGCCAGGATGACCGCGGCCAGGGCGGTGACCGCGCGCCGGGCCACGGTGCCGCTCACGTGCCCACGTCCGCGCGGGCCGCCCGGGTGAACAGTCCCTGCGGCCGGATCAGCAGCACGACCAGGATCAGCAGTGTGGGGACCGCGGCCGACCAGCGCACCGAGACGTAGGTCGAGGTGACCGCTTCGGCCACGCCGAGCAGCAGCCCGGCGGCGAACGCACCGGGGATACTGCCCAGACCGCCGAGGATGACCACGCTCAGCGTCAGCCCGATCCACACGTCCTGGGAGTCCGGGGTGAACTGGTAGAGGAAACTCAGCGCCGCCCCGCCGAACGCGCTGGTGGCCGTGGCGATCGCGAAGATCCACGCCCCGACCCGGGCGGGCTGGACGCCGACCAGGCGGGCTCCTTCCGGGTTCTCCGACGCCGCCGTGATCGCGTGCCCCAGCCAGCTGCGCCGCACGACGACCTGCAGCGCGACCGTGACGCCCACCGCGAGCAGGCAGGCGTAGAACTGGGCCCGCGGCACGACCAGCGAGCCGAGCCGGAACGCCTGGTTGAAGTACCCCGGCGTGCTCGCGGCCGGGTTGGGGCCCCAGACCAGGGCGATGCAGGCCTCGGCGACCAGCGCGAGGGCGAACGTCGCGACGATGGTCAGTCCCGGATCGATCCGCTGCACCCGCTCGATCACCAGCCGGTACAGCGCGACGCCGAGGATGGCCATGGGGACGGTCACGATGAACCCGCCCAGGAGCGGGTCGATCCCGAAGCGGGACCACAGGCCGTAGCAGAGGTAGGCCGACAGGACCAGGAACGCGCCCTGCGCCATGTTGACGATCTTCATCACGCCGAAGGTGAGGGTCAGCCCCGTGGCCATCAGAGCGTAGACGCTGCCGATCAGCACGCCGAAGACCAGCGTCTGGGCCAGCTCGGTCATCAGCGGGCCCAGGCCGGCTTGACGGTCACGATGTGGCTGGTGGTGGCGGCCGACTTGGGCGCGACGATCTGCAGCTTCCCGCCCTGCCACTGGGCGAGCAGCAGGCTGCCTTCCGGGTCACCGGCCGCGTTCCACCTCAGCGGGCCTACGATGGTGCTCACCGTGTGTGTGTGCAGCCACGCGGCCAGCGCCTTCTGGTCGATGCGCCCGACCGCCCGGACCGCTGCGGCCAGCACCTGGCCCGCGGTGTAGGAGTTGGCCGCGTCCTCGGTGGGCGGGCTGCCGAACTTCTTCGTGTAGGCGGCCACGAACGTGGCGTTGCCCGGGTACTTGGCCTGCGGGCTCCACGCCTCCGCGGTGAACACGCCTTCGGCGTTCTGCCGGCCGATCGCGCTCGGGTAGGCAGCGTCGGCCGGGGCGTTCGTCTGGAACAGCATCGCCGGGCTGAAGTTCAGCTTCTCCAGCGACCGGACAAACTGCGCGCCGTCGTCGGCGACCGCGCCCTGGATGACCAGTTGCGGCCGGGCGCGCGCGACCGACGAGGCGATGCTGTCGAAGTTGGTCGTGCTCGGATCGTAGGTCTGGTCGTACACGGTCTTGATGCCGAGGGCCTGGAGCCGGGTCTTGAACGCCGCCACGGCCGGGCTGGCGCTCGGATCGTCCTGGGTGATGTACGCGGCGGTGGCCGGGCGCTGGCTGGCCGGCAGCGAGGTGATCCAGGCCACGAACCGGTCGGGCTCGGTGGTGGTGGTGCCCGGCTGCGCGAAGAACAGGTTGGTGAAGCCGCGGGTGAACAGGGAGGCGACGCCCCCGGACGGCTCGACGTAGAGCATGCCCTGCCGCGCGGCGATAGCCGAGGCCGGGGCGTTGAGCAGCGAGGAGAACGTGCCGAGCAGCAGGTTCACCTTGTCCTGGCTGATCAGGCGGGTGTAGTCGGTCGCGGTCTGGTTGGGGTCGAAGCCGTTGTCGAGGACGTCCAGCTTCACCTGGTGGCCGAGCAGGCCGCCCGCCGCGTTCAGCTGCGACGACCAGAGCTGGTAGCCCTGCAGGCCGGACTTGGACACGTCGGCGACCGGGCCCGTCATCGGCAGCGACATGCCGATGGTGATCGGGCCGGATGAGACCTTCCCGCCCGTTGATGCGGACGACGCGCAGGCCGTGACCGCGAGCGCGGCGATGGAGGCGGCGGCGAGATAGCTGATGGATCGCGGGTGACGTCTTCGTGCACTCATTGCGACTCCCCACTGGTATGCGGATAGGGCTCGTTGTCCAGCCCGGGGACGATGACTGCGGATGGATCGTTGGCGCTGGCGATGAGCTGGCGGCTGGCGTAGTCGGTGACGGCGCCCGAGAGCAGCTGGCGGGGGTCTTCCATGACGACGCGCAATCTCGTGCTCAGCGCGAACCAGTCATCCGGCCCGGCCACGGCAGGCTTCTCGGGCACGCTCACCGAGTCCGCATCGACG